>NZ_JAXIOM010000061.1:0-22720 GCF_049311025.1 Arthrobacter sp. 3Tela_A | reverse complement strand
CCCCCCCCCCCCCCCCCCCCCCCCCCCCCCCCCCCCCCCCCCCCCCCCCCCCCCCACCCCCATGCGCGTGCCGGGGGACCAAACCCGCCCCGCGCACCGTCTAGGCTGGAGGTATGACTTCCCCGTCTGAACGGTATTTTGCCGCCAAAGAACGCACCGGCCACGCGCGGACCCGCCTGGGAGTCTTCGAGCAGTCGCTGGGTTTTGATCTTGACCCCTTCCAGCTGGAAGCCTGCCGCTCAGTCGAAGCCGGCCGCGGCGTCCTGGTGGCCGCCCCAACCGGTGCCGGAAAAACCGTGGTGGGCGAGTTTGCTGTCTACATGGCCCTGGAACGGGGCCTAAAGGCCTTCTACACCACCCCCATCAAGGCCCTGAGCAACCAGAAGTACACGGAACTCTCCGCGTCCTACGGCGCAGAAAACGTGGGCCTGCTAACCGGGGATACCAGCATCAACCCGGACGCCCCCGTTGTGGTCATGACCACCGAGGTGCTGCGGAACATGCTCTATGCGAACTCCGACACACTGGACGACCTCGGCTACGTCGTTATGGATGAAGTCCACTACCTTGCCGACCGCTTCCGCGGAGCCGTCTGGGAAGAGGTCATCATCCACCTGCGCTCCGACGTCCAGCTGGTCTCCCTGAGCGCCACCGTCTCCAACGCCGAGGAATTCGGCGCCTGGCTGGACACTGTCCGCGGGGACACCGACGTCGTTGTTACCGAACACCGGCCGGTGCCGCTGTGGCAGCACGTGATGGTGGGCCGGGACATCCTGGACCTGTTTGCCACCGATGTGTCCTTTGATGAGACAGCAGGTGCCGACAACGGCACACCGGGCGCCAACGAGAAGGTAAAGGTCAACCCCGAGCTGCAGGAACTGGCCCGCAGCGAATCCCGGCTGAACCAGCGCGGGCGCTGGGGCGGACCGCGGTCCGGCCCCGGAGGCCGCAAGCCGGCCAACGCCCGCCGCGGTCCTTCAGGCTCCAACGCGCTGACCCGGACGCCGCGCGCCTCCCGGCCGCAGGTGATCAGCCAGCTGGACAAGCGCGGGCTGCTGCCCGCCATTACATTTATCTTCTCCCGCAACGGCTGCGACGGCGCCGTCCGGCAGTGCGTGGACGCCGGGCTCACCCTGACCAGCGAAGCGGAGCGCGCCGTCATCGCCCGGACCGTGGACGAGGCTGCCCGGGACATTCCTGAGGACGACCTGGAAGTCCTGGGTTTCTGGACCTGGCGTGAAGGTCTTATCCGCGGCTTCGCCGCCCACCACGCCGGGATGCTCCCCACTTTCAAGGAAGTGGTTGAGAAGCTGTTCGCCGCCGGACTCGTCCGCGCCGTCTTCGCGACCGAGACACTTGCCCTGGGCGTGAACATGCCCGCCCGCTCCGTGGTGCTCGAGAAGCTGGACAAGTTCAACGGCGAAGCACATGTTGACGTCACGGCGGGGGAGTACACCCAGCTCACCGGGCGAGCCGGGCGCCGGGGAATCGACGTCGAGGGCCACGCCGTTGTGCTCTGGCAGCCCGGGACTGATCCGGCCGCAGTTGCCGGTCTGGCCTCCCGCCGGACCTACCCGCTGAACTCATCCTTCCGTCCCACTTACAACATGAGCATCAACCTCATTGCACAGTTTGGCCGGGACCGGGCACGGGAGATCCTCGAATCATCCTTCGCACAGTTCCAGGCGGACCGCTCGGTGGTGGGCCTGGCACGCCAGGTGCGGTCCCGGGAGGAATCGCTGGCAGGGTATGAGAAGGCAATGACCTGCCATCTGGGGGACTTCACTGAATACGCAGCCCTGCGCCGCCAGCTTTCCGATCTGGAGAGCAACGCCTCCCGGTCCAAGGCCCGCAGCCTGCGCAGCGCTGCCGCCGCGTCCCTGGAAACCCTCCGGCCCGGCGACGTCGTAGACATCCCCGCCGGGCGCAGCCCGGGCTACGCAGTGGTGCTCTCACCGGACTCCGGTGCCCGCGACCCGCGGCCCACCATCCTCACCGAGGACAAGCAGATCCGCCGGCTCCATGTACAGGACCTCGACGGCGCGGTAAACGTGGTCTCCCAGATCCGCATCCCGAAGTCCTTCAACGCGCGTACGCCCAAGGACCGGCGGGACCTCGCCTCGTCCCTGCGCAATGCGCTGCGGGAACACCGCCCTCCGCGTCCGGCCGGAGGCCGCGGCGCATCCCTCCATGCCGGCGGGACGGAACGGCAGGAACAGGCAATCGCGGAGCTGCGCCGGAAGATGCGCGCCCATCCCTGCCACGGCTGCAGCGACCGGGAAGACCACGCCCGCTGGGCTGAACGCTGGTGGAAACTGCGCCGGGAGACGGACACGCTGGCCGCCCAGATCCGGGGCAGGACAAACACGATCGCCAAGACCTTCGACCGGGTCAGTTCAGTGCTGGAGCACTACGGCTACGTAGCTCCCGACTCGGACGGCGTGCTGCAGGTAACGTCCGCAGGGAGCAAGCTGCGCCGGATCTACGGAGAGAAGGACCTGCTGGCGGCCCTCGGGCTGGAGAACGGCGCGTTTGACGACGTCGATGCCGTGGAGCTTGCCTGCCTTGCCACCGCACTGGTGTACCAGCCCAAGCGGGAGGAACGCGGTCTGCGGCCGAAGATGCCCAGCGCCGTCCTGGATGGAGCCGTGGACATCCTGATCCGACAGTGGTCCGAGCTCACTGACCGGGAGGAGGCAGAAAAGCTGCCGGTCACCGGGGAACCCGAGCTGGGACTCGTCTGGCCCATGTACAAGTGGGTCCGGGGCAAGCACCTGCAGGTTGCACTCAACGGCACTGAACTGGCCGCGGGCGACTTTGTGCGGTGGTCCAAGCAGGTCATCGACCTGATCGACCAGCTGGCCAAGGTTACCGAGATACCCGCAGACCTGCGCCGCCGCTGCCGTGAGGCGATCGACCTGATCAAGCGCGGCGTCGTCGCCTACTCAGCCGTAAGCGAATAGGCGCCCGCCGCCCCGGCGCCCGAAACACCCCTCAGCATTCATTTTCAACAGAGCTTCCGCACGATCCACAGAACAGGTGAGTCCTTGAACAGCACGGCCCCGGCCAACGCCCTGACCCTTTACCGCAACGGCTCGGTCTACAGTTCCGCAGACCCGTTTGCCACGGCCATGCTGGTCGACGGCGACACCGTCGCCTGGGTGGGCTCCGAACAGGCAGCCACCTCCATCCAGGACGAGAAGATGCACGTCGTGGACCTGCAGGGCGCGTTGGCGGCCCCCGGGTTCGTGGACTCGCACGTCCACCTCACCGAAACCGGCCTGGCCGCTTCCTCCGTGGACCTCTCCGCGGTGCGCAGCCTGACGGAGATGCTCGACGCCGTGGCGGCCGAAGCTGCCCGCACAACCGGCATCATCACCGGGCACGGCTGGGACGAATCCGGCTGGCCCGACCGCCGGGTGCCCACCGCTGCAGAGCTGGACCGCGCCTCCGGCAACCGCAGCGTCTACCTTGCCCGGGCGGATGTGCACTGTGCCGTGGTTTCCGGAACCCTCGCCGAAGAGCTCGGCCTTGCTGCCCTCGACGGCTGGGAAGACGGGTTTGTGATCCGTGATGCCCATGAAGCTGCACGCACCGTTTCACGCAGCCTGACCCTGGCCCAGCGCGCCCGCTACCAGCGCGCTGCCCTGGACCTGGCGGCGTCGCAGGGCATTGTTGCAGTTGCTGAAATGGCAGCACCGCACATTTCCCCTGTTGAAGACCTCCGCCAGCTGCTTGGCCTGGAAGGAAGCCTCGGCGATGCCCCTGCGCCGCAGATCCTGCCGTACTGGGGCCAGCTGGTACAGAACGAATCCGAGCTCGCGGAGATTGCGGACGCTTTTGACGGCCGGCTGCTGGGACTTGCGGGAGACCTGAACATTGACGGGTCCATCGGTGCCCGCACCGCAGCCCTGCGCTCACCCTACTCTGACGCGCCGGAGACCTCCGGCAGTCTCTACCTCAGCGCCGAACAGGCCGCCCGGCACCTGGAGCTGGCCACCCGCGCGGGCCTGCAGGCAGGGTTCCACGTCATTGGCGACGCCGGCCTCGACACGGTTATCCAGGCACTAGACCTGGCCGCCGAAGCCGTGGGCCAACCTGCCCTGCGGGCCGCCCACCACCGCCTTGAACATCTTGAACTCAGCGACGACACCGCCATCGCTGATCTGGTGCGCCACGGCATTACCGCCAGCATGCAGCCCTCCTTCGACGCTGCCTGGGGAGCAGCCGGCGGCATGTACTCCCAGCGGCTGGGGGAGCGCAGCGCGTCGATGAACCGTTTTGCCGCCCTGCTCTCTGCGGGTGTGCCGGTTGTCTTTGGCTCCGATGCCCCTGTCACCACACTGGATCCCTGGAGCGCGGTCCGGGGAGCCGTCATGCATTCGAACAAGGCCGAGCGCATCTCCGCCCGGGCAGCGTTTATTGCCCACACCCGCGCGGGCTGGCGCGCTGCGGGAACCGGGAACCCCATGCTCGGGCAGCTGGCTCCGGGAACCCCCGCCTCCTTCGCCGTCTGGGAAGCCGACGAACTGATGGTTCAGACACCCGATGCATCGGTGGCTTCCTGGAGCACCGACCCCCGCGCCGGGACCCCGCTGCTTCCGGCGCTGGACACTGAAAAGCTGCCTCGCTGCCTGCAGACGGTACACCTCGGCACAGAGCTGTACCGGGCCCCGGATTTTAGCTAGGTTCCCGAAAAAGATACTGTTCCCAAACCGTGTCTATAGGGCTGTGACCTGCGGAAACGCACTCAAGGTCCTAGTCAGGAAACATGTTGACACCTCCCGCTCAGGACGTAGTCTAGACAGACCGCGGTACGGACCGGCAACGCCGGAATCCGGCTGTTTGGCCCGGGCACGAACGTGTGTGGGGGTGATGGTCCTTCTTCCCGATACGGTTCTTCCCGATACGGTGCGGGGCCGTCTACAGTGACGCGGGCCGGTGAACTCATTCGGGGAACTGAGTGAGCAGCACTGCCAGTCGTTGCAGCACTTAGGGACAGGTTCAACCGTCAGTAGAAAACAGGTCCGGAGACCCCGGAACTGGCCCGAAGACGGCGGAACCTGTCCCTTCGTGTACCCGGCCGCCGCACTACCCGCAGGCTGGTCGAAGCTGCTGTCACCTATACTGGTAATCCTGCCTTCGTCAGCAGTACCCCCTTCCGAGCCGCGATCAGCGCGGCTCGTGTTCGTTGAAAGGCCTTTGAGTGCGCGTCCTCACCATCATCCCCACCTACAACGAGATCGAGTCGCTGCCAAAAACACTGCAGCGCCTGCGCACCGCTGTGCCGGACTCGGATGTGCTGATTGCGGATGACAACAGCCCGGACGGTACCGGCGCCTACGCAGACCAGCAGGCGGCGCTGGATCCGCAGGTCCATGTGCTGCACCGCAAGGGCAAGGAAGGCCTGGGGGCGGCCTACATTGCCGGCTTCCGGTGGGGGCTGGAGAACGGCTACGACGTCCTGGTGGAAATGGACGCAGACGGCTCGCACAAACCCGAACAGCTGCCGCTCCTGCTGGAGGCCTCGGCAGCCGGTGCCGACCTCGTGATCGGATCACGCTGGGTTCCCGGGGGTTCCGTGGTGAACTGGCCGCTGCACCGCAAGCTGCTCTCCCGGGCCGGCAGCACCTACTCCCGGCTGATGCTCGGTATTCCGGTCCGCGACATTACCGCCGGCTACCGCGCCTTCCGGCGAAGCACCCTGGAGAAGCTGGATCTCGCCGCCGTGGAATCGGTTGGCTACGGCTTCCAGGTGGACATGACCTTCCGCGTGGCCCGGATGGGACTGAAGATCACCGAAGTCCCCATCACTTTTGTGGAGCGCGAATTCGGTGCGTCCAAGATGAGCGGCAACATCGTCTTTGAAGCAATCGCGAACGTTACCAAGTGGGGACTGGCCGCCCGCTGGGAGAAGCTCACCAGGCGAAGCTAGGCTTCCCTGGCGGAATTCGAAGTAAACGGCGAAGGTCACGAACACGCGTTCGCCATCCTCGCAGCGGTACTCGACGCGCTGGCGGGGAGCCGGCTCTACACCGGATTCCGTCTCCATGCTCTGCGCACCAAGTCGCATACCCCGCAGGCTACGATCGCTCATTTTTTCTCCCTCATCAGTTTTCGAAGGACCCGTCGGGTCCATCAGTAATGCCCGCTGCCCTCAAGGGCAGCCGTAAAAGCCTGTGCCGGCTGCGCACCGGATGTTCCTTCCGGTTCAACGCGGCAGCCGCTAATCCTGTTCCCGCTGGAATCCAGTTCCCGGCAAACAGTCAATTATAGCGGCCGCTGTGCACGACGGCGACACGCGGGCTAGGGGACCGGGTCCCCGGACCCCAGCCGGAGGCCGGATTCGGTCGGTGCAGCAGGTTCAGCGGCCCCGGTGCCGGCCGCTGCTGTGGTTCCGTTGCTGCCGTTGGCGCGTGCAGATGTGTTCATTGCATCCGGCAGGTAGTCGCCAAGTGCGGAGCCCACGCCGCGCAGCGCCTCACCCAGTTCACTGGGGATGATCCACAGCTTGTTGGAATCGCCCTCGGCGAGCTTGGGCAGCGTCTGCAGGTACTGGTAGGCCAGCAGCTTCTGGTCCGGGTTGCCCTTGTGGATGGCGTCGAACACCTTCTGGATGGCCTGGGCTTCGCCGTCGGCCCGCAGGATTGCAGCCTTGGCGTCGCCCTCTGCGGCTAGGATGGCTGCCTGGCGGCGGCCTTCCGCGGTGAGGATCTGGGACTGCTTGGTACCTTCGGCAGTGAGGATGGTGGCGCGGCGCTCACGTTCGGCGCGCATCTGCTTCTCCATCGAATCCTGAATGGACAGGGGCGGCTCAATCGCCTTCAGCTCAACCCGCGAGACGCGGATGCCCCAGCGTCCCGTCGCTTCGTCCAGGACGCCGCGGAGCTGGCCGTTGATCCGGTCGCGGGAGGTCAGTGCCTCTTCAAGGTTCAGCCCGCCAACCACGTTGCGGAGCGTTGTGGTGGTGAGCTGTTCTACGGCATGGATGTAATTGGCGATCTCATACGTTGCGGCCCGCGCGTCGGTGACCTGGAAGTACACCACGGTGTCGATGGAGACCACCAGGCTGTCCTCGGTGATTACCTGCTGCGGAGGGAAGGAGACAACCTGTTCACGCAGGTCCAGCAGCGGGAGCAGGCGGTCCACGAAGGGGATCAGGATGTTCAGGCCGGGATTCAGGGTCCGCAGGTACTTGCCCAGGCGTTCGACGACGCCGGCACGTGCCTGCGGAATGATCCGGATGGATTTTACGAGGATGACCAGGACAAAAATGACCAGGACAGCCAGGATGACTAACAGGACGGTGGTTTCCATATTCCCCCTTGCTTTGCGGCCGGTCCGTGGTTGGGGTCCAGCCTGGTTCTTGCTCCGTGGCGCGGAGCGTTCGGGGGCCCTGCCGGGTGGCCGGGCGTCCCGAAGTGGTCAGTTGGCGGGCTCTCTTTTCCGGCGTTAACGGAGCCCGGCGGGGCCGCCGTCGTTCTGCTCGCCTGCCGGCAGGCTGCCGGTGGAACGCAGCGGCTCAACCACCGCCGTCGCGCCTTCGATGCGGGTGACGGCCACCTGCTCGCCGGCGGGAAGCAGTGAGCCGTCTCCGGTGCGTGCCGTCCAGGTGTCGCCGCCGATTTTCACGGTCCCCGTCCGCGAACCGACGGGTTCAAGGGTCACTGCGGTGTCACCGATCAGACGGTCGATGTTTGAACGCTGTTCCTTGCTTCCGGTTTTGAGGTGCTTGAGGGCAGCGGGCCGGACCAGGACAATCATCAGCAGCGCCACGACGCAGAAGACGACTACCTGCAGGAAGAGGGGTGCGGAGAGAACGGCGGCAAGCATGGCAGCCAGGGCGCCAACGGAAAGCATGGCGAAGAAAAGGTCCAGTGTGAGGGTCTCGATAGCCGCGAACCCCAGAAAAAGCACCAGCCAGAGAACCCAGCCATAGTCGACGAGCCAGTTGTACAGTTCCTGCATGATTTTCCCTCCGGCTCCGTCTGTCCCGGTGCCGGGATGCTGCAGAGCCGTTCAGCGCCGGGCGGAGTGGTTAGTTGCGGGCCTTGTGGCTTATTCTGCCTGATAAACGCCGGTTTACCTAGGCGCATCAGGTTACGGGCGTGCCACGATTCTGCGCCGCGGTTGGGGCACCCCGGCAGCTGTTCCGGCGTCAGCCCCGGTCAGGGCCGGGTACCCGGAACTGCTGAAGCGAAAACGCAGCGCTCACCTGCAGGGGGAACTGCATCCCTGCGAGGGTGCCGGCGAGGGCGTCCGCGTCGACGTGATGCGCCGACGGCCCCATCAGGACCACGTTCTCGATGTCGGTGCGGCTGAGGGACATCAGGAACTCAAGATGCTCGGCAGGTCCTGCCTCGAAGCCGGATCCCAGTGACTGGGCTACCCGGGCTTCCTTTTCGCCGCCAATCTCCAGCATCCCGGCCAGAGACCTGATTTCCTGCAGATGACCGGGCAGGGGGGTGACCACCAGGAGCCTGCCTCCCGGTGCGAGCACCCGGCGGAACTCATCCGCGTTCCGCGGCGCAAAAACATTAAGCAGCACATCGGCAGCGCCGTCAGCCAGCGGCAGCGGGCGCCATACATCCCAGACCAGTGCATATCCCTCGGGCAGCACCCGCGCGGCGCGGCGGAGTGCGAACTTCGAGATGTCCAGCGCAACGGCCATGGAGGCGCCTGTCGCCTGCTGTACTTCGCGGAGATAGTACCCCGTGCCGGCACCGGCATCGAGCACCACCGGGCCGGCTTTTGCACCGGTGCCCGTCCGGGCGCCGGCGCCGGCTGCGAGGTCGGCCAGCCTGCGTGCCAGCGGCGCGTAATGCCCGGCCGCAAGGAAATCGGCGCGGGCCTGGACCATCTGCGCCGTGTCTGCCTGAAATTTGGTGCCCGCGCCGGTGAGCAGGTTGAAATAACCCTGTTTGGCGGCATCGAACCGGTGCCCGGAAGGGCAGCTGAGCCGGGTCCGGGCAGCATCCCGCTCGAGGTCACCGCCGCAGTTCGGGCAGGTCAGAAGGCGGCGTTCTCCGGAGGGCATATCCCAATCTTAGGCCGCGCGGGAAAAAGGAACTGAACCACAGCTGCGCGGAAGCCCCGGCTGGGGACCGCTTGGATATTGCTAGGCTCGGTGCCATGAAACCCAGTGATTTGGATCTCCTGAACTCCGTCTCCGAACCTTCCCTCAGCCCCGACGGCACCCATGCCGTGGTCTCCGTACAGCGGCCCGATTTCGCGGCCGATTCCTACGTCGGCCAGCTGTGGAGCGTGAGGCTGGACGGGTCTGCACCGCGGCGGCTGACCCGCGGCTTCAGCGACTCCTCACCCCGGTACTCCCCGGACGGGTCCCTGATAGCTTTCCTGCGTTCGGCACCAAGTGTTCGCCCCCAGCTTTACGCCATGCCTGCCGCGGGCGGGGAGCCGGTCCAGCTCACTGACCGGCATCTGGGCGTGTCCTGGTTCCGCTTCTCACCGGACTCCGCACGGATTGTCTTTTCCTCACGCGTTCCGGAGCAGGGACGGTACGGAACGCTCGACGGCGTCCCCGCGGGAGCAGAAGATCCCCGTTTGATCACCACCCTGAACTACCGGATGAACGGTGCCGGGTACACCCGGGACAAGTTCGTCCAGGCCTTTATCCTGACGCTGCCTGACCTCACTGCCGAGCCCTTCATTCCGCCCGTGGGCCGGGCCGCGGACAACCCGGACCGGGATCAGGTTCCCACCGGACTGCCTGAGGCCCAGCAGCTGACCAGTTGGGATGCCGACGTCCAGAATCCGGTCTTCAACGCCGACGGATCCTCGGTCCTGTTCACCGCGGCGCTCCATGAGGGCGCCGACACCGACCTGGTTACGGATGTGTACGAACTCCGTGCCGACGGAACGGGGGAGCCGCAGCGGCTGACCAACCTCGCCGGAGACCGGCTGACCGTATCCCATCCCGTCCAAAGCGCCGACGGCGAGTGGCTGTACTACCTGGGCCAAAACGTATCCGGGTCCGGACTGGACTTCGTGGCCCGCAACACCGCCCTGTACGCCGCACCAATGGCCGATCCGGCAGCTGCAGTGCGGCTCACGGATCCGGAGGGCATGGACCTTGCGGGAGGCGGAATCCTTCCTGCCGGAGGGAACGGTGTACTGGTCTTCAACCTCAGCCGCGGGGCCTGCGAGCTGCTTCGGGTTAACCGGGCCGGTGAGTTCAGCACGCTGGTCTCCGGTCCGCGGGTGGTAACCGGTACGGCAGAAGCTTCGGGCGCCGTCGTAGTCACCTTTACCGACCAGCAGACCGGCGGAGACGTCGCACTGGTGGATTCCACTGAGCCGAACGGGCTGCGGGTCCTCACGGACTTCTCCGCCGCTTTCCGGGAGAAGGCAGGTGTGCTGCCGCTGCTGGAGGAGACCCACCCTTCTGCGGACGGCTACCCGGTCCACGGCTGGGTCGTCCTGCCGGAGGGTGAAGGACCGCATCCGGTGCTGCTGAACATCCACGGCGGACCGTTCTCCCAGTACGGCTGGGGATTGTTTGATGAAGCCCAGACCTATGCTGCCGCGGGCTACGCGGTCCTGATGTGCAACCCGCGGGGCTCTTCCGGCTACGGCCAGGAGCACGGGCGGGCCATCAAGGAGGCAATGGGAACACTCGACCTGCAGGACGTGCTCGGGTTCCTCGAAGGTGCTCTTGCCTCGCATCCGGAGCTCGACGGCGCCCGGCTGGGCGTCATGGGCGGTTCCTACGGCGGCTATCTGACGGCCTGGACCATTTCCCAGGACCACCGGTTCACCGCCTCAATCGTTGAACGGGGTTTCCTGGACCCGCTGTCCTTTATCGGCTCCTCGGACATCGGCTGGTTCTTCTCGGAGGCCTACACCGGATCCGATCCGGCCAAGGTGAAAGCGCAGAGCCCGTTTGCCCAGGTTGAAAAGGTCTGCACTCCGACCCTTGTTATTCACTCCGAAGAAGACCTGCGCTGCCCGGTGGAGCAGGCACAGCGGTACTACACGGCGCTGAAGCTGCGGGGAGTGCCCACGGAGCTGCTGCTCTTCCCGGGAGAGAACCATGAGCTGTCCCGGACCGGCACACCATGGCACCGCCGCCAGCGGTTTGAGCACATTCTCCGCTGGTGGGCCAGGTGGCTCCCGACGCCGGCGAATCCGGGTTCCGAAACTTCCGCCAAGGACAGCGAACCCGCTGCCGCAGGAGTCTAGCCGGACTCCTAGAAACCCAGCCCGCGCCGGGCTTCTCCGATATCCGGGGAAGCCCAGCGCGGGTATTCGGCGTTTGAGCTCAGCGACCGGGTGAGGACCTTGTCCACATAGACAATCCCGTTGAGGTGGTCGGTTTCGTGCTGGACGATCCGCGCCGGCCATCCGGTGAAGGTGCGCTGCCGGGGCGTGCCTGACTCGTCGTCGTAATCCAGGCGCACCGAGCGGTGCCTTTCCACGACTCCCTGGTAGCCCTCAAAGGAGAGGCAGCCCTCGTAGAACGCGGCGGTCTGCCCGTCCAGGGCCTCATAACGCGGGTTGATGATGGTAAAGAATTCAAGCGGAGTGCGTTCGCGCACTTCCGCCGTCTCCGGGTCCGGGGCATAGGCGTCTTCCAGCACGGCGATGCTCAGCGGTATGCCGATCTGCGGTGCGGCCAGCCCGACGCCGGGCGCGTGGTGCATAACCCGGCGCATCAGTTCAATAAGGGCCGGCAGTTCGTCATCGCGCAGCTGACCCGTGTAGGGAGCCGCCGACTGCCGCAGTACCGGATGGCCAAGCTGGACGATGGGTACAAGGTCCTGTTCCAGCATCGGCAGGACCAGGGAACGGATGTCGGCGGGGGACTCCGCGGCGCCGGGTTCGTAGATCACGGGTCCATCTTAGTGCCGCGCTGCGTGCGGAAGCCCGGGGCAGCCTGCCCGCCGGGCCTTAAACCCAAAAGCAGGTCCCGGGCATCACTGCCCGGAACCTGCCTGGTTAATCTCTGTGCGGGGGAGGACTCTTAGCCTTCGCAGTCCACGCAGTACTTGTCGCCGTTCTTCTTCTCCAGCGCAATCTGGGAACGGTGGCGGACCAGGAAGCAGGACATGCAGGTGAACTCGTCAGCCTGTGCCGGAACAACCTTGATCAGCAGTTCTTCACCGGAAAGGTCCGCACCCGGAAGGTCGAATCCGTCGATGGCGTCGGATTCCTCGACGTCGATAACCGCCGTCATCGCTCCGCCGCGCTGCTGGGCCTTCAGCCCCTCCAAAGAGTCCGTGGGCTGGTCTTCTTCTTTGACGCGCGGTGCATCGTAATCGGTAGCCATGTGTAGTGCTTATCTCCTGAAATTGTGGGGGGGTTCGAGCGTAGATCATATAGGTGAAGCCGCATAACACACCAAACGGCATCTGAATAGGTCTTTCTATGGCCTAAGCCGCCGACCCCTAACGGTTCGTCCCGGGCGTCCGATGGTGTTCGGGTGCAGCGCGGGCTGCGTTCTGCAGCCCGAACCGCGGGCCGGTGCCGTGCAGGAGCGGGGAAACTGCGCGCGTTCTCCGCCTTCCTGCAGGTCAACGCCCCGTACAACGTCTCACCCTGCACAAATGTTCCCGGTGCCACTGAGAGGCGTTATGTAAAGCTGGCGCGGCCGGCGAACCAGACGGCGGGGGAGATTATGTCAACCAGAAACCAGCCGGGTGATCGGGCCAAACATGACCAAAAACACGTGAGGTACCTTCGCCGAAAACGGGCTTCCGGGCCGCCGGGCTCGACCGGTGATAATCCGGAACGGCCGGACAACTTTCGCGGAGCAGTTGAAAAACGCCGCTCGGCGGGCCGCTAAAGGCGGCGGCGGGGCTTGGTACAAATGGCCTCCGGGGGACCCTCCCCGGGAAGCTAGCCAGTGCGCCGATAATCTACATTATGTCAACTAGCGTTTCGGAAGCGGTCCCCTGCACCCGGAGCCGGCCCCGTTGCAGGGTTCCTTCCGTGGCCGGACGGCCAGGCAGGAAACACGCCGGAACCGTTTACTGCCATAGACAGAACCGATTGTGCCTCCGCCGGGACCGGCATCGCTGTCACCCCGTATACCACGCCCTGAGCGAGAGTAATCTCGAAGTATGACTACACGTACTTATATCGTCACAGGATCTGCTTCCGGCATTGGCGCAGCAACAGTGCAGCTGCTCAAAGAACGCGGCAACACCGTTATTGGCGTTGACCTGCGCAATGCCGAGGTGGAAGCCGACCTCAGCACCCCCGAGGGACGCCAGATCGCTGCCGACCGCGCGGTTGAACTCGCCGGCGGCAACGTAGACGCGGTGATTGCCTGCGCCGGTATCTCCGCGCCGGTTCCGCTGACCGTCTCCGTGAACTTCTTCGGAGTCACCGAATTCCTGGACCGGCTGGCTCCGGTGCTGGCACGCAGCGAGGCGCCGCGCGCCGTCGTCGTCAGTTCCATGGCCTCCCTGCAGCCCAACTCCCCCGAACTGGTCGATGCCATGCTGGCCGGCGATGAGGCACTGGCGCGCCAGATTGGCCAGAAGCTGGCCGACCAGGGTCCGCAGATCGGTTACCTCAATTACCCGTCCTCGAAGCGTGCGCTCAGCCGCTGGGTCCGCCGGGCCTCGGTCAGCGACCTCTACGCCGGCAACAGCATCCCGCTGAACGCCGTGGCACCGGGCACCGTGCTGACCGCCATGACCAAGGAACTCCTGGCCACCCCCGAGGGCGTCAAGATGGTGGACGAGAACGTTCCGATGCCGCTGAACGGCCACTCCGAGCCCGTTGTCATCGCCCGGCTTCTTGCCTGGCTCGCCAGCGAAGAGAACTCCCATCTCGCAGGCCAGACCATTTACTGCGACGGCGGCGCGGACGCTACCCTGCGCGGCGACGACATCTGGCAGTCCTAGCGCCTGACGGTTCTGCTGCAAAGCACAATGCCGGCCCGCGTCCTAAAAAGCGGGCCGGCATTTCCGTCTATCCGGGATGCCGCTTGCCTGCCGGCTAGGCCGTGGCCTGGAAATCCGAGCGCACCGGTACCGGCACGGCTCCGGTCACCGTATCCAGGAAGTTGAGAGTGTCCGCCAGGACTATCCGGGCATCCCTGAGCTGCAGCTTGAACTGGAATTCATGCCCCAGTGCGGGTTTATGCTCCTTGGGCCAGAACCGCCGGACAACCGGCACACCAAGTTCCTGAAGTCTGTCCGCCAGTGGCCTGGACTGCTGGTCGGTGAGGTAGTCGGCGTTGCCGCCGGAAATGAACGTGGGAGGGAAGTGCTCCCCCACGTGCTCAAGGATGGACATGTGTTCAGCTGCCTGTGTCGATGCCCAGTCCTTGGAGCCGGTGTAGGCCCATAGCGCCGTGCGGAATCCCCAGCCAAGCGGTCCCGTGAGCTTTGCCATCGTCTTCAGGTCGTAAACCCCGCAGAACAACAGCATTCCGCACAGGTGTTCGGGGGCGGCAGCCGGTGTTACGCCGGTGCGGGCAGCGTACTCCGGGTCCGTGATGATCAGGGCCAGCTGGGATGCGAGCTGTGCGCCTGCAGAGTCTCCGGCAAGAATGATGCGGTTCGGATCGATGCCGTACTCCCCCGCATGTTCACGCAGATAACCCAGTGCCTGGTTCAGTTCGATGACAGCCTGCGGATAGCTGGCCTCAGGCGAGATCGAATACCCAACACCCGCCACCGCGTAGCCTTGGCCTGCCAGGATTTCCAGATACGGAGCGACGTTCTCCTTGGACCCTGAAATCCAGGCGCCTCCGTGCACCCACACCACAACGGGGTGCGGTCCGGCACCGGATTCGGTGGGCAGGAACACGTCCATGGACTGACGCGGGGACCTTCCCAGATAGGGAAGGGAGCGGTGGGCCAGGACTCCCCCGGACGGTACGTGTTTGCGCAGCTGGCGCAGCTGCACCTTTCCCCCGCTGGAGAACACCCCGCGGATAAACAGGGCCGAAGGTCTTGGGTCTTTTTGGATAGCAGTTGCGGCCAGTGTTCCGGCTGCGGCTACGGCTGAAGCCATGAACCCTGCTGCCGCGAGGGGCAGAATTTTCATTTTTTCAGCGTAGGACTTGCCCCTGAACAGCCCCGGGCGCGAACCCGCACCATTCATGGCGACACGAGGTGCTGCCGTGGCCAGATTCACCACCGGCTGTGCCGCGCCCGACATGCCCGCGGGCACCCCATTGAGCGCCGCTATTGCCTTCCCCACACCGGCGCGCAGCGAAAATCACGGCCTGCCGGTTGGCTTCGCCGCACGTCAGCGAAGCAGACTAAAACTACCCATGCCAGCGCTGTCCTGCGAAGGAGAAGGAACAGGGAATTATGCGCAAGATCAATGCCAGCCGCAATTGGCTGATGCACCAGGTCCCCGACGGACTGCTTGGAAAGACCGCACGGCTCTCCAAACCGGTGCAGGGAACCCTGCTGACACTGCTGGCCGCGGCTGCGGTCCTGGTCCAGTTGCTTTGAGACTGCCTGCCCGGTTATCCAGTTAACTGGGCATCCTGCACCCGTATAGCCCAACTCCCCCGCCCTGACTACCTGTACTGCGCTTTTATCATCTGGACAGGGTCCAAATTGAGCAATTCCTGCGGGAAACTTTCGACTACTCGAGTATTTCCACTGCAAGGATTGCCAGTGCAGAAGCAGTGAGGCTAAAGAGGCCTGGAGGAAGGCTCCATGATCACGACCCGGGAAATACCCAACTCGGACTACTTGAACGTAGTTCAACGAAAAATCGTAGAAAAATCGTCGGCACGGGCGACCATTGCCTGCGTAATACCGGCGTATAACGAAGAGGACACCATAGTCGAAGTCCTCAATGCAATCCTGAAGCAGACCCGGTTGCCTGACGTCATCCACGTCGTTATCAACAACACCGACGATGAGACGTTTTACCTTGCCAGAGAGTTCGCCGGACCCCATGAACACACCTATCAGGACCTGACGTACCAGACGGAAGTTTTTGTCCACGATATTGGCGTAAACACCGACAAGAAGGTGGGAGCCCTCAATTACGGGTTCAGCCAGGTCTGCGATGACTATGATTATTTCCTGGGTGTTGACGGGGACACAATCCTCGACAAGCACGCCGTCGAGCATCTGGAAGAAGAAATTCTGAGCGATCCCCGGGTAGGGGGAGTTTCGGCAATTTACACCGTCGCTGAACCAAAAAAGGGTTTCATTTCCAAATTCCTTACCACCGGTCAAAGAGCGCAGTTTGCTGCATTCAATATGGACAATCTTCTCAGGGGCCGGAACATGGCGGTCCTCGGCGGCCAGTGCTCCATCCTGTCCATGGACGCCCTAAAGAACGTCATGGTGGACAACCGCCAGGCCACACCGTGGGTCAAGGACTCCGAAGTCGAGGACTCCCTGCTCTCGCTCCAGATTAAGAACATCGGCTATGCCACGAAAATCTCTGCCCGGGCACGGGCGTCCGTGGGCGGAATGGAGACCCTGCGCGCATTGGACGGCCAGCAGGTGAAGTGGAACTACGGTGCGATCGACCTGATGTGGCCGGGGCAGCGGAGCAACACTCCTGGCCAGCCGATGCATCCCAACCTGAGGCTGCGGTGGAGCGAGAACGTCTCGATGCTCTTCAACATCGTTACCCGAATGGGTTTTATCCTGCTGCTTGCCGCCGCGCTCAGCATTGGTGCCTACGTGTTCTACTGGTTCTGGCTCATCCCGCCCCTGGTTGCCGTGATCCTCAACCTGCGCATCGCACTGTCCATCCAGGACCGGAGTGCAAGGGATATTGCCTTCGCGTTATTTGCCTTCCCGGCTGAGCTCTATCTCTGGCTCCGGATCGGACACTTTGTCCGGGCCTGGGCGAAGTTCTTTTCCAGCCAGCAAACTGACAACTGGGCCGCCCAGGCCAGAGCGGAACGCGGGGCCGGCTACGGATTCCTGATGCCCGCCCTCGTGGCCCTGGTGATCATCGCTGGGCTCACGTTCGCATGGCTCAACCTTCCCGGGTCCCTGCAGTCCGCAGTCCTGGCCATCGGCTGGCCGATCCTGTACATCACCACGCTTGTCCAGACACTGTTCATGCTGCGCAAGGCACTGCGGCGGCACCGGGGGTTCAAAGTATGACCGCCGTAAACCGCCCGGCACCCGCAGCACGCCGCATCATCGGCAGCGCGGCCGCCCTGGCACTGATGCTGGGACTGCAGGCCTGCTCCTTCCCCGGCTTTCCTGCCAGCAGCGAAGCAAAGGCAAACTCCGACGAAACCCCGAATCCGGGCCCCGTAGCCGAAAACGAGCTGGCACAGGGCTCCACCAGCCACCGCCTTGGGGCAGCTTCACACACTCTCGTGCTGGACTACTGGACCAATGAGAACCCGGCCAGCTGGACGACGGAGTCCTCTCCGATCATCAATGTCAGCCTGAAGATCGACGGCGCACCGGGTCCGGGAGCTGTCCGGGTCACCCGCTTTAACGCCAGGGTGGATGCACTCGGCGTAGAACTCACGAATGACCAGGGAAGCTTCGCGCTGGAACCGCCGTATGCCTACACCTCCGGCTTCGCGCTCCCGGCCAACCCCTCGGCAGCAAGCACTACGGTTCTGTTCACCATCGATCTGCTGACCGAGACGGAACCCGGCAGCGGGATCTTCACCCGGCAAACGGTCCTGGACACACTCACCATTGGTTACTCAGGTAAGGTGCCCGGCGCCGCCGCGGAGCCGGCACCCTAGCGCGGGAGTTGGGTGGTGCGCTGGTTGCGCCCGGCCTGACCGCCGCTGCGCCCCCGGATTTTGCCGTCACCCGCTTCTGCGGTGCGGCGCGGATGGCTAGTGTGGTCTGACTTCTGCAGTGTCATCAAAGGAGGCCGCCATGGAATCCGTGCCAGGCATCGATCCCGCAGTTCCGCCCACGGGGCCCGGCTGCGTGGAGTGCACTGAGGCCGAAGGGTGGTGGTTCCACCTGAGGCGCTGTGCTTGGTGCGGCCACATTGGGTGCTGCGACACATCACCCGGCCAGCACGCCACCGCCCACGAACAGGCCACCGGGCATCCGGTTATCCGGAGCTACGAACCGGGTGAAAACTGGTTCTACAGCTATCCTCAGGATGCCCCGATCACCGGACCGCAGCTGGCCCCGCCCCAAGCGCATCCGGCAGACCAGCCTGTGCCCGGACCGGCCGGGCGCGTACCCCCGGACTGGATGGACCAGCTGCACTAGTCTGGCCTACCACCGGGCTCACTGGACACGCGCACCGGATTGCCTGCCGCCGCGCAGCACGCCGAAGCGCAGCGAGAGCCAGGCCAGCCCGCCGACGGGTATAGGGAGCCAGAAATTGAGGATCCGCCAGGACAGGACCGCCAGGACAGCCGCTTCGTTGGGTGCGCCGAATCCGGCCAGCGTGGGCACAAGGACGCCTTCGACCAGTCCCACTCCCCCGGGAGTTAGAGGAGCGAGTGCCACGAGGTTCGCCAGTGAGTAGGCAATAAGCAGCTCGCCGGGCCCCAGCGGATGCCCGAAGGCGGCAAGGAATGTCCACAGGCAGGCGGCGTCGAAACCCCAGTAGCAGGCTGTGAGCACAACCGCACCGGCCAGGCGCCGCGGATCCCTGCGGAACATCGCGGTCTCTGCCGCCATGGTCCGCACGAACCTTTCTGCAGATTCGGGTTTGATGATCCGGACCAGCCGCGCCGCCCTGCGTGCCGCCCGGACGGCCGCGCCCAGATGCCGGTCCAGCACCGAAAGAACCGCCAGGCTCAGCGCAAGGAGCACCAGCACCGTGATACCGGCAATCACGAAGTACCGGTTGGTCCGCACCTCGCCGAGCGCGGTGAGCACTCCAACCCCAAACAGGACCCCGAGCAGCAGGTTGGCTCCAACCACCTGGACCATCGCTGCGCTCAGCGCATTCTGCGAACGTACCCCCGACTTGGTCAGAAGCTCATAGCGCAGTGCAGCCGAGGTTGTCCCGCCGCCGGGCACAACATGGTTGACGGCGAGATCGCTCAGGTCAATCCGCAGCAGGGTGAAGTACCGGGGTTTAACGGAGCCCGGAAGCACCACGGAAGTCAGTGCGCTGTAGCAGCACAGCGAAAGCACCTCCAAGACCCCCGCAACCACCAGCAATACCACCGGCAGGCGCTGCATGGCACTGATGACGCTGTCCGAGCCGAGGATCTGCGGAAGCACCACGTACTCGAACACCAGAAGCATGACGACGGCAACGCTGATCCACCGCACAGCCCGGGAATGCCGCAGGCGGTGCCACGCTTCCCGCACCTTAGTCACCTTCCAAGCACAGCAGAGCAAGTGCCCGGCCGATAGCCGCTGTGGTTCTTCCGCCCGCCAAAGGGCTTCCGCGTTTGGCTGTGCGGGATCATGGTGACATCATGTTGGTATGTTCCTGACTGAGCGTCAGCAACTTACATACCCAAACAATCAAGGGGTTTCACATGTTCCTAGCGCTGCGCGAACTGCGTTTCGCTCGGGCCCGGTTCGGACTAATGGGCGGCGTCATCGCCCTCATTGCCGTTCTGATGGTCCTTCTCTCCGGCCTGTCATCCGGGCTCGTAAATGACGGAGTGTCCGGCCTTAAGGCCATGCCGGCATCGGCGATTGCCTTCAACGAGGGCACCAAAACCGACAATGCCTTCTCCCGCAGCGTCGTCGATCCTTCCCAGGCCGAAGCCTGGAGCACCCAGGACGGTGTAGAGGAAGTCACCATGCTGGGTTCCACGATCGTTAACGGCGCCACCGAGGACGGCACGCAGGTTGACCTGTCCCTCTTCGGCATCGACACGGATTCCTTCCTCGCCCCCGCTGTTGGCGAAGGACACGAAGTCCAGGCCCCCAATGAGATCGTTGTCTCTTCCACCGCAGAAGACGCAGGCATCGAACTCGGTTCGGTCATCACCCTGGACCGCCTCGATGTCGAACTGACCGTTGTCGGTTTCACTGACGGCCAGGCAACCTTCGGCCACGTTGACATGGCTTACCTGCCCCTTCAGACCTGGCAGTACATCGCAAGCGGACAGTCCCAGCCCGGCGCACCGGCCGAGGCCGACATTGCCGCTGTGGACTTCGACACCGCCAGCGCCCTCGCCATCAAGGCTGAAGACGGCGCAGACCTGGACTTCGCTGCCGGTGACGCCGCCGCGGGCACCGTCACCTCCACCCTGGAAGACTCGTTCGACGCTTCCCCCGGCTACACAGCCGAGACGATGACGCTCGAAATGATCCAGGTCTTCCTCTACGCCATCTGCGCCCTGGTTGTCGGTGCTTTCTTCACGGTATGGACAATCCAGCGCAAGCATGAGCTGGCAGTACTCCGCGCCGTTGGTGCCTCCACCGGCTACCTGCTGCGCGACGGCATCTTCCAGGCTGTAGTCATCCTGGTCCTGTCCACCGCGGTCGGCGTAGCAGCAGGCCTCGGCATGGGCGCATGGCTCTCCGGAAGCGCCATGCCGTTCGCACTCGAGGCCGGCCCCATCTCCACCGCCACCGCAGTGACGATCATCATGGGCGTCCTCGGTGCCGCAATCGCCATCGTCCGTATTTCCCGGGTTGATCCCCTGGCTGCCCTAGGAGGACAGCGATGAGCACACAAACCAGCACCTCTGGCGCGAAGGTCGGCACCCGCGGCCTGCGCATTGAGAACGCCAACATGGCCCTGGGCGACGGCGAAAGCACCGTTCAGGCCCTGGACAACGTGTCCCTGACCGTAGAACCGGGCGAACTCGTCGCCGTCGTCGGCCCCTCAGGCGCCGGCAAGTCCTCGCTGCTGGCAGTCGCCGGCGCCCTCGCCACACCGGACAGCGGACTGGTAAGCGTCAACGGCACCGACATCTCCACCCTCAGCAAAGCTGCCAAGGCCCGGTTCCGGCTGGAGAACATCGGCTTTGTGTTCCAGTCCGGCAACCTGATCCCCGCTCTGACTGCCTCTGAACAGCTTGAGCTGATCCACCGGATGGCCAAGATGAAGGGGAAGTTCAACCCCAGGCAGCTGCTCGACGCCGTCGGCATGGGCCACAAGCTCGGCAGCCGCCCCGACCAGCTCTCCGGCGGTGAACGCCAGCGCGTCGGCATTGCCCGCGCACTGGTGTCGAAGCCGTCACTCCTGCTGGTGGACGAGCCCACGGCCGCCCTGGACCGCAAGCGCAGCCAGGATGTTGTGGAGCTTCTTGCCCGGGAGACCCATGAGTTCGGGGTTGCTACTGTTATGGTTACCCACGACCACGACGTCCTCCACCACTGCGACCGCGTCGTAGAGATGGTTGACGGACGGCTCGCAAGCTAGACACTGCACGAACAGGAGGGCTCTTTGCCCCGCATTACCGCGCCGACGGTGGCTGAACACCGTGCCGCACAGCAAAGGGCCCTCCTGGATGCCGCAAGGACGCTCCTGGCCCGCACCGGCGAAGCACCCAGCATGGCTGAGGTGGCGGCGCTGGCCGGGCTCGCAAGGCCCAGCGCCTACCAGTACTACAAGTCCCGCACCGATCTGCTTAATGCACTGGTCATGGACGTCTTTCCCCGCTGGGCACAGCGCGTGGAAGACGCCATGAGCGCCGAGAAGGAGCCCGCTGACCGGATCCTTGCATACGTCCTCACGAACATCGCCCTGGTTGACGAGGGCGAACATGCCGTGGGCAGCGCCCTGGCGTCCGTGGCCCCCAGTGAGGAACTCGACGCGCAGAGTGCCCGTATGCACCAGGCGATCCTGGACCCGCTGGTAGGAGCGTTGAAGGACCTCGGAGCGGAAGACCCAAACAGCACTGCCGAACTCATCAACGCCATCGTGCACACCGGAACCCGCCTCCTGGAGTCCGGGAAGGACCTGCAGCAGGTCGGACGCCTTGTCCGTGAACTCCTCGGCCCGTACATCCGCGAACACGGCGGCAGCACTGCCGGAGCCGGCCAGTGAACCGCAGAACCCGCCTCTGGCCCGTCCAGCTGGCCGCCGACGTCGTACTCATCATCGTTTTTGCGGCACTGGGCCGGGACACACACGCCCACGGCGTGGATCCCGCCGGTGTCCTTATCACTGCATCCCCCTTCATTGCTGCCGCACTGGCAGCATGGGCGCTGCTGCGCCTGTGGCGCCGTCCGGCAGCTCTTTGGCCCCACGGGGTGATCCTCTGGCTGGTAACCGCCGGCGGCGGACTGGCCGTGCGCGCCCTGGCCGGCGGCGGCACCGCCGTCAGCTTCCAGCTGGTCACCTTTGGCGTGCTGGGCGCTTTCCTGCTTCTGCCGCGCCTTGCCGCTTCACTTGTCACGCGCAGGCACACCCGGCCCGATTCAACTAGGCTCATAAACAGGGCCTGACACCGGCGCCCTGCAGGAGAAGGAAAGGCAAGCCATGATCACCGCTTTCGTACTCATCCAGACCGACTCGGCCCGGATCCCGGAGTGCGCGGAGGAAATCTCCGAGATTGAAGGCATCAGCGAGGTCTACTCGGTCACCGGAGAGTGGGACCTGATTGCGATCGCGCGCGTCCGCCGCCACGAAGACCTGGCCGACGCCATTGCCAACCGTCTTTCCAAGGTCCCGGGCGTGATCGGGACCACCACCCAGATCGCCTTCCGGGCTTACTCGAAACACGACCTCGACGCCGCGTTCTCGCTGGGCTTCGACGGGTAGTTAGGCCCGTAAAACACCGGATTTGCCTGGCTTGAGGGTGCCGGAGGCAACGTTTGGGTAACGAATTAACCCTGTAATACGCGTCATTCCGGGCCCTAACAGGAGGGGGGGGGGGGGGCCCCCCGCGGCGCCGCCCCCC
>NZ_JAXIOM010000060.1:0-22866 GCF_049311025.1 Arthrobacter sp. 3Tela_A | reverse complement strand
GGCTGGGCGGGCTGCCTGCTTGGAACCGGGCACGGCAATAAGCCAGGCCCGGGCCCAGCCGGCCCGGCAACAAGCCAAGCCCGGGAGCCCTACCCCTCCGCAGCGGGAATCTGGGCGTAGAACCAGGTGATGTGCTCGCGCAGCCGGTCCGCGGCCAGCGCGCCGTCGCGGGCAGCAACGGAGTCGTAAATACCGTGGTGCTGCTCGCGCAGGGCGGCGAGGATTCGGGGCCAGTCGTCGAAGTTGTCCATGGCGTCTTTGACGTAGCCGCGGATTGCACCGCTGAGCGAGTCCATCATGGTTTCAATGACCGAGTTGCCGGCCAGGGAGCTGAGTTCCACGTGGAAGCGGGCGTCCAGGGTGTGGAAGGTGTCCCGGTCCAGGTCGGGGCGGTCCATGGCCTCGAGCAGGTCGCGGGCGCGGTCCAGAGCCGCCTGCTTCTCGGGGCTGTCCGGGGCGCCGGCGGCAGCCTGGGCAGCCCAGGTTTCAAGCAGCACACGGGTCTCCACGATGTCCTCCACGGACAGCCGGCTGCTGGCCATGTGCAGCCGGAGAGCTGAGGAAAGCCCGGCCGAGGGCTCGGAAACGATAATCGCACCGGACTTGGGCCCGGATCCGGAGGACGAGCGGAGCACTCCCATGGCGTCCAGGATCCGGATGCCTTCCCGGACGGAGGCGCGGGAAATGCCGTAGGTTTCCGCCAGCGTCCGTTCACCCGGCAGCTGGTCGCCGAGTTTGATGGCACCGGAGCGGAGATCGGCTTCGATGTTCTCCAGCAGCAGGTCATAGCTGCGGCGGGGCGGGAGGGAAGGAGAGGTCACTGCAATATCCTTGCACGGGCGCGGCGGGCGGTCGGTTTTGGTGTTCACACAGGAACAAAAAGGCGGCCCGGGAGAACCATAAAGGGATCTCCCGGGCCGCCCGTTCCTGGTTACGGACGTTACGGAAGCATCCAGCCCAGCACCGGGGTGGACTGCAGGAAGACGACGGTGCAGAGCACCAGCAGCAGGGCCACGCTCCAGCCCACCACCTTGCGCAGCAGGACCGATTCCTGGCCGTCCAGCTTCACCGCGGTCACGGCAATTGCCAGGTTCTGCGGGCTGATCAGCTTGCCCACGACGCCGCCGGTGGTGTTCGCAGCCACCAGCAGGTTGGGATCGATTCCGGCTTCAAGGCCGGCGGTCTGCTGCAGCCGCGCGAACAGGGCGTTGGCGGAGGTGTCGGAGCCGGTGACGGCCGTACCCACCCAGCCGAGCACGGGGGAGAGGAACGCGAAGAACGCACCCGTTCCGGCCAGCCAGGTTCCGATCGAAACCGTCTGTCCGGAGAAGTTCATGACGTACGCCAGGGACAGGACGGACAGGATGGTCAGACCGGCCCAGCGCATGTTCCACACGGTGCGGCCAATTTCGGCCACACCGTTGCCAACGGTCATCTTGTACCGGCCGCCGTCGTCGAACTTGGAGTAGACGAAGGAGACGATCAGGCCCGTGATCAGCAGCAGCGTGCCGGGAGTGGAGAGCCAGTTGAAGGTGTAGATCGTGGAAGAAACAGGCTCGCCGGCGGCGTCCACCAGACGTTCGTGCAGGATCGGCCACGGCACCTTGATGTCGGTGGATGCGAGGAAAGCGGGAATGTCCACGCCGATCTTCCAGAGCTTGGCGATGCCGAAGATGATAATCACCAGGAAGTACGGGAACAGTGCCAGCCAGGTACGGGAGCCGGTCAGCGAGTTTTCGTCGCGCACGCCAGCGGAGCCGGAACCGGAAGCAGCACCCGGGGCACCGGATCCCGCCATGGCCATGGCAGGCAGTCCCATGCGGACCCGCGCACCCTCCAGGCCGCGCGGCTGCCAGAAGCGCAGGAACACCACGGCAGCACCCAGGCCGGCGAGGGCCGCCACGATGTCGGTCAGTTCGTAGGAGAAGAAGGTGGAGCACAGCACCTGGGCTCCGGCGAAGGCAACACCGGTCACGACGGCGGCGGGCCAGGTTTCCTTGATGCCGCGGAAGCCGTCCAGGATAAAGACCAGGATCAGGGGAACCACGACGGCGAGCAGCGGAGCCTGGCGGCCCACAACGGCACCGATGTGGTCGGCGTCGAGGCCCGTGAGGTTGGCGGCCGTGGTGATCGGAATGGCCATGGCGCCGAAGGCAACCGGGGCGGTATTGGCTACCAGCACTGCGGCCGCGGCCTTCATCGGCTTCAGGCCCAGGGCAACCAGCATGGTGGCGGTGATGGCCACGGGAGCACCGAAACCTGCCAGTGCTTCGAGCAGGCCGCCGAAGCAGAAGGCCACCAGGATCGCCTGGATGCGCACGTCGCCGCCGCCAATCACGTCGAAGACGCGGCGCAGGTCCTCAAAGCGCCCGCTCACCACGGTCACCTGGTACAGCCAGATCGCCATGATCACGATCCACACCACGGGGAACGCGCCGAAGACCGCGCCCTGGGAGGCGGACAACAGGGCCAAGCCGGCAGGCATCTTGAAGGCCCAGATGGCGACGGCGATCGCCACCAGCAGTGACAACCCGCCAGCGACGTGGGCCTTAACCTTCACAAAGGCCAGCAGGATGAAGAACGTGAGCAGGGGGATAAGCGCCACGATGGCGGATGCGGCAACGCTGCCGAACACCGGATCAGTGGTGGCGGTGAAGTGATCCACGGGGGACCTCCGGGGGTATGAACTGACGGGAAGTTGGTCAGACCACAATGGTCAGACCATGGAACTCTAGCGCACTTCCACGCCGCGTGTGATCATGGCCACCCGCCCCGGGGTTGGTTGGTGTGCTGCACGCAACGTGCCTAGTATGGTCTGACCACACGAGCTTCGGGGCATCCCCGCTGAGAGGCACCCATGAGAATTGCACTATTTGCCACCTGCATCGTGGATGCGATGTATCCGCGGACAGCCCGCGCCACCGTCTCCATTCTGGAGCGGCTGGGACACGAAGTGGTGTTCCCGTCCGGCCAGGCCTGCTGCGGCCAGATGCACGTCAACTCCGGCTACCTGCCCGAAGCCGTGCCCGTGGTCCGCAACCACGTTGAGGCCTTTGACCCGGCAGGGTACGACGTCGCCGTCGCACCTTCCGGTTCCTGCGTCGGCTCGGTGAAGCACCAGCACCCGATGGTTGCCCGCTCTGCCGGGGACAAGGATCTGGAAGCCCGGGCCGAGGCCGTGGGCGCCCGGACCTACGAACTCTCCGAACTGCTGACCGACGTCCTGGGCATCACCAACGCTGCCGAGCAGCTCGGTTCCTGGTTCCCGCACAAGATCACCTACCACCCCAGCTGCCACGGGATGCGCCTCCTTCGCCTGGGCGACCGGCAGCTGAACCTGCTGCAGAGCGTGGGCGGGATTGAAGTCGCCGAGCTCCCGCAGGCAGACCAGTGCTGCGGCTTCGGTGGAACCTTCTCGCTGAAGAACGCGGACGTTTCCTCCGCGATGCTTGAAGACAAGGCAGCCAACATCAAAGCCACCGGCGCTTCGCTGTGCTCCGGGGGTGACGCGTCCTGCCTGCTGCACATCGGCGGCGGACTCTCCCGCGAGGGCAGCGACGTCACCACCCTGCACTTCGCCGAGATCCTCGCCAGCACCAAGGAGAACCCGGTGTCCATCACCGGGGACGTCCTGGTCAGCGGAAAGGCTGTCCGATGAGCACTTACCTGGGCATGCCCACCCTGCCGGTGTACGGCCGGGGCAACCTCAACGCCGTCGACTCCTTTCCGACGGCGGCACGCCGGGAACTGGGCAACGCCCAGCTTCGTGCCAACCTGGAACACGCCACGCACACCATCCGGGACAAGCGCCTGCGCGTCGTCGGTGAACTGCCGGACTGGGAAGACCTGCGCAACGCCGGCAGCGCCGTCAAGGAATCCGTCATGGCGCGGCTGCCCGAGCTGCTGGAGGAGTTCGAAAAGAACTTCACCGCCCGCGGCGGCATCATCCACTGGGCCCGTGACGCAGACGAAGCGAACGAGATTGTCCGCGACCTGATCCGCGCCGAGAACGTGGAGGAGGTGGTCAAGGTCAAGTCCATGGCCACCCAGGAAATTGGCCTGAACGAGTACCTCGAAGAGCAGGGCATCGCAGCCTTCGAAACCGACCTCGCGGAACTGATCGTCCAGCTGGACCATGACAAGCCCAGCCACATCCTGGTGCCGGCGATCCACAAGAACCGCTCCCAGGTGCGGGAAATCTTCCTGCGTGAGATGCCGGGCGTGGATCCGGAGCTCACCAATGAGCCGGCCAAACTGGCCGAGGCCGCCCGCTCCCACCTCCGGCGCAAGTTCCTCTCCGCCAAGGTCGCCATTTCCGGCGCGAACTTCGCCATTGCCGAATCCGGTACCCTGGCCGTCGTTGAATCTGAGGGCAACGGGCGCATGTGCCTGACGCTGCCGGAAACACTGATCACCGTGATGGGCGTGGAGAAGCTGCTGCCGGCCTGGAGTGACCTGGAAGTCTTTATGCAGCTGCTTCCCCGGTCCTCAACCGGGGAACGGATGAACCCCTACACCTCGCTGTGGACCGGAGTCACCGAGGGTGATGGTCCGCAGAACGTGCACCTGGTGCTGGTGGACAACGGCCGCAGCGCCGCACTGGCGGATGAAATGGGCCGCTCGGCCCTGCACTGCATCCGCTGCAGCGCCTGCATGAACGTCTGCCCGGTCTACGAGCGCACCGGCGGGCACGCCTACGGCTCCACCTACCCGGGCCCGATCGGTGCGATCCTCTCCCCGATGATGACCGGCATCAAGAGTGAGGAAAACAGCTCCCTGCCCTACGCCTCCTCACTGTGCGGTGCCTGCTACGACGCCTGCCCGGTGAAGATCAACATTCCGGAGATCCTGGTCCACCTTCGTTCCGTGGATGTGGAGAGCAAGCGCGCCAAGAAGGTTCCCACCCAGATGGACCTGCTGATGAAGGGTGCCTCCTGGGCGTTCTCCCGCGGCCGGAACCTGGGCCTGCTGGAGAAGGGCCTGCCGCTGGGCAAGCTGGCTGCCGGGCGGAAGCGCAAGATCACCAAGCTGCCCGGCATTGCCGCCGGCTGGACACAAAGCCGGGACATTCCGGCACCGCCCGCCCAGTCCTTCCGGGACTGGTGGGCCAAGGAGCACGAGGACAGCAGGCCGGCCGCCGGCACAGCGAACCAGGGGGAAAACCAGGCATGAGCGCACGTGAAGAAATCCTGGAACGCCTCCGCGGCGCCCTGAAGGACGCACCCGCTGTCCCGGAGGTGCCCCGCACCTACCGCACCGCCGTCGACGCCCCCGAGGCCGAACGCATCAGCGTGCTGGTGGACCGGCTCGAGGACTACAAAGCCGGGGTCACCGTGGTGGACGAGGCCGGCGTTGGGCCCCGGATCGCGGAACTGCTCGACGGCGCCGCCAGCTACGTGGTGCCCGCCGGGATCGAGGAAACCTGGCTGGACGAGGCCGAAGCAGCCGGAGCAGGCCGGCGGCGCAACGACTCCCGCACCGAGCCGCTCAGCGTCACGGAACTGGACAACACGGCCGCCGTCGTCACCGGCAGCGCGGTTTCCGTGGCTGAAACCGGAACTATCATCCTGGACGGCAGCGAAGGCATGGGCCGGCGCGCCATCTCCCTGATCCCGGACCACCACGTGTGTGTGGTGCGGGCCTCGGACATCACCATGATCCTTCCGGAGGCGCTGCGGCGCCTGGACGGCACCCGGGCCCGGGCCGGGGGGCGGGGGGCCCCGGGCCCCCCCCCCCCCGCCTCCCCGGGGCCCGCGGGCCGAGCGCCACCAGCGACATTGAGCTTGAACGAGTCGAAGGCGTACACGGTCCTCGCACCCTGGACGTCATCATCGTTCGCAGCTGAACCGGTTCACACTAAACCGGCACAGCTAAACCGAAGGAGGCCGGACCGTTGGGGGGACCGGCCTCCTTCGAGGATCAGTTTTGGGGTTCAGTGCGGCCTAGGCTCCGGTGTATCCGGTCCGCCAGCCGCCCTTGTAGTCCTTCCGCACGGTCTCGGAATACGGGACCGGGCTAACCACCGCGCGCACCTCCAGCTGGCGGTGCGGCTCCACCGTGGTCTTGGCGGTGCCGCCGTCGGGCTCACCCCAGACCACCCGCAGCTCGCTGCCCTCAGGCACATCCGGGTTCACCGTTGCCAGGGACAGGCCGCGGCGCTCATTGGCCGAGTAGCCGGTGAACATTGAAACACCCACCACGTTGCCGTCGGCGTCGATCACTGAGTCGTAGTTCGAGGACCCGTAGTTGGCCAGCGGCAGGTCGAAATACTTGTACGGCGTCTGCTCCGTGTCCAGCTGCGAGGTGAAGATCCGGCCCAGGTCCTCCGGGTTCCAGGCGAGGGTCACCTTGCGGCGCTGCGCGGCCGGATCCATGGCCTCGAGTGCCTCGCGGCCAATGAAGTCATGGTCGAACTTCACGAAGGAGCCGTAGCCCAGTTCCCAGGGAGTGAGGTAATAGTCCTCGATGTCCTCGGAGACAAAGCTGCCGGCGACGGCGTTGGTCGCCTCATAGCTGTCCGACCCCAGCCATTCGCGGTACGGCCGCAGCCGTTCGTCGGTGTAGACCGCAGGCAGCGGCGAAGGAATCCAGCCGGATTCAAGTGTGTTCGAGGGGTACGCGCGTGCCCCCACGGCGGCCATGCCAAACTCGGCGCCGGCTTCCATAAGCCGGTCGCGGACCTTGTCGTAGGAGGCATAGTCGCCCCAGATTTCCAGGCCGGGCGCACCTGCCATACCGTGCCGGAGCGTACGGACCCGTTCACCGCTGATGCTCATGGTGTCCATATTGAAGAACTTCAGCTGCTCCAGGGAGCCGCCGTTGACCTTCTCGATGATGTCCCAGGCATTGGGGCCCTGGATCTGGAACCGCCAGTAGCGCCGGTTCACCGGCTTGCCCATGGGGCGCGACGGCGAGCGGCGGTCCACCTCGATCTCCAGGTTGTACCCACCGGTTTCGGCGTTGAACAGCAGCCAGTTCGCGGCCGGGGCGCGGCCGACGTAGACGTATTCGTCTTCTTCCTGGTGGAAGAGGATGCCGTCGCCGATCACGTGGCCGGACGGCGTCGTCGGCACGTACTGCTTGGCTTTGTTGACGGGGAAGTTTGCCACCGAGTTGATGGCCGTGTCGGAGATGAGCTTCAGGGCATCGGGGCCCTTGATGAACACGTTGTCCATATGGTGGGACTGGTCGAACAGCACTGCGGTTTCGCGCCAGGCGCGCTGCTCGCTGCGCCAGTTGGTGAACTCGGGTGCGACGACCGGGTAAATGTACGCGCCGATCTGGGAGTTCCGGAGCAGGTCGACGACTCCCTCGGACGCATCCAGGACTTCCTGCAGATTCTTTGGTGCCACGGTGAACCTCTGTTTCTGTCGGACGGGGATCCGGCCCAAAGCCGGTGCCGCCGACTCTATATCTATGGACATAGGTAAGTCGAGGGTCTTTGCGGTGGGGAAAGCAGATGCCTAGTCAATGCCTATCAGGATAGTTATTGTGGGCTGCATCACATCTGCGGTACGGCTCGACCGTGCCCGAACGAGAGGCACACCATGAGGAAACTGCTGGCGGCAGCGGCAACGGCGGCGCTGCTTGGCCTGACGGCCTGCGGATCGGGATCGCTGACATCGGGGGAGGAGTCGGCATCCGCCTCCGCGTCCGGGGGAGCTGAGGGACTGACTCCCATCGAAGTAGGCGTCATCCCCATCGTGGACGTGGCACCCATCTATCTGGGCGTGCAGGAAGGGTTGTTCGAAGACGAAGGCCTGGACGTTACGCTCACCCTGGCCCAGGGCGGGGCCGCGATCGTCCCGGCGGTCACGGCGGGCCAGATGGACTTCGGATTCTCCAACATCACCTCCATGATTGTGGGCCGTTCCAAGGGCCTGCCCGTAAAGATGGTTGCTCCCGGAGGCAGCTCCACCGGTGATACCGACGCAGACTTTGCCTCCGTCATGACCCTGCCGGATTCGGGCATTAAGACGGTCACGGACCTGGCCGGCAAGAAGGTCGGCGTGAACACGCTGAACAACATTTCCGACTCCACCATCTCGGAGGCGGTCAAGCAGGCCGGTGGGGACTACGAGAGCATTGAGTTTGTTGAAATCCCGTTCCCCGAACTCTCCGGGCAGCTGGCGGCCGGGACGGTGGACGCGATTGCCGCCGTCGAGCCCTTTGTGACGATTGCCGGAGCAGACGGCGCCGTGCCGGTGTTCTCCAACTATGCCGAGCCGGTGGATGACCTGACCGTGGCCGTCTATTTCACCTCGGATGAGTATGTGCAGGAGAACCCGGAGATTGTGGAGAAGTTTACCCGGGCGATGATTGCCTCGCAGGAATTCGCGGAACAGAACCCGGACAAGCTGCGGGCAGTGCTGCCCACGTACACCTCGCTGCAGCCTGAAGTGATCGAGCAGCTGACCCTTCCGCGGTACGCCACCGAGGTCAACCGCGCATCGGTCGAGGAAGTGGCCCGGATTTCCCAGGACCGGGGTCTGGTGGATGAACTGCCCAACATGGAGGAGCTCCTGCCCCAGGACTAGCACCCTGTCTTACTTAACTTCGGGTTCGCTCCGCTTTGTGCTTTTCGCTCCGCCACGCGGCGGAGCGAAGGTTACAAAGCGGAGCGGATCTGTTTAATAGCCGCGGAAACCGCGTACCCACTCCGCGGTGGGACGCAGCCCGCCAAAGGTGTAGAAGTGCAGCTGCACCACACCGTGCCGGCCCGGATCGTGTTCTGCGGCCAGGTCGCGCAGGAAGCGGTCCGGGCCCGCGGTGCCCAGCAGGTTGGTCAGTGAAAAACCGTATTTCTGTGCGATGGAGGCGGAGGTGCCCACGCCGAAGCGGCGGGCGTAGCCCAGCAGCCGCTTGATTCCGGCCGGTCCCGGCACTCCGATCCGCACCGGAACGGTGATGCCGCGGCCGCGCAGCTCCTCGCACCAGGCCAGCACCGGGGCAGTGTCAAAGCCGAACTGGGTGATGATGGACGCTTCCAGCCCTTGCTCCTGGACCGCAGCCAGCTTTTGTTCCAGCGCAGACCACAGGGTCTGTTCATCGATGTCCGGGTGGCCCTCCGGATATCCGGAGATACTGATATGCCTGGCGCCGTGGGCTGCCGGAAGCCCGGAGGCAATCACGGCCAGCGAATCGGCGTACGGGCCCATTGGCTCGGCCGGATCCCCGGCCACCACAAACACGTTCTCCACAGCTCCGGCGTCGGACAGGGCGCCCAGGAACTTCTCCAGCTCAGCCGCAGACCCCAGCCGCCGGGCGGAAATGTGAGGCACCGGGATGTGTCCGGCGGCCCTGACCGCTGCCGCGGCGGCCAGTCGCATCGGCAGGTCCTCGTTGCCCAGGAACGTCACATTGATCCGGGTTCCGGCGGGCAGGACACCCTGCGCCTCAGCCAGGGCAGGAACATCTTTCCCGGTCATTTCCAGCGAGAAGTCATCCAGCAGTGAAGAGGCGGGGTCCACGGGGTTCATGCCGAACACCCTAGCCAGCGGGCTGTGTGGTGTCCACGGTCCGGGCCGCAGTGTCCGCAGGCCGGCGGAGCGGTCCGAGCCCGGTGGAACGGGCCGAACCGGCAAAGCGGAACCCTAGAACCGTGACGAGCTGCCTGAACCGCTGAAGCTGCCGCCGCTCGCGCCGTAGCCGGTGGATGATCCGGAGGAAGCGGAGCTGCGGGCGGACTCGATCTTGCTGGTGCCGGTCTGCACCCCGGCGTTGAAGGAGGCCACGCTCCAGAAATAGTTCGGGTAGGCAGTGTCCAGGATGCCGGGCCGGTAGCCGTTCCGGTAGCGGCGGGTGCGGGTACGCTCATTCTCCAGGGCTTCGCGCATCAGTTTCTTTTCGGAACTGTCTTTCGCAGCCTTCTCAATGACCGTCTCGGAGTGGTTTTTCAGCAGCTCGGCGAGCTCCCGGCCGGAGTCGCGGATGACATCGAGGGCTGCCTCAGGAGTAACGGTTCCGTCTGCCAGCCCGGCTGCCGCAGACTTCAGCCGTCGAACACATTCAGTCCGGAACGCGAGCAGTGCGGCAGCGGTTGCGGAGCCGCCGGTCTTGTCCTTCTCAAACAGGTCTTCAAGCTTGTCCAGTTCCTCCAGCAGCGGGACAGCCTGCCGGTCCCACGCCGCCTGCCAGCCCGGGCCCATGTTCAGCAGGGTGTTGGTGTCCGCTATGACGTCGTCGATGCCGTCCAGCGCGGCTGCCAGCTCGGCGAACTCCTCCACCGGCTTGCGTGCGCTGGACCGTTTGAGGTCCTTGTCCGTGAAGGACCGCACGGTGTTCCCCAGCTCCGTGGCCATGTTGTAGCGGGTGCGGAAAGTGCGGTGCTCTTCCAGGACCTTGGCGCCGTAGCGGGAGGTCTCGGGGATGGTGTGGGCATTCAGTTCGGTGGCGTCCAGGTCCATGCTGACGCTGGCGTAGGACTTTTCGCCGGCCGCAATGAGCTCACGGTTGGTCTTCAGCCGGCTGCGGCGCACCAGCACCACAGCCACCCACACGCCGCCGGCCAGCAGCAGGGCTGCGCCGCCCAGGAACCAGACGAACGGGTCCTGGTACCAGGGCCGGTTGATCAGCTTCGCGGCCTCTTTCACCCCGGCAATCGTGCCGTCTGTCCACTGTGCGTCTGCAAACAGCTCCTTGGCTGCGTCCTGGATCTGCGCGGCGTCGCTGCTTTCAACCTTCCGGTCCTCACCGAAGTAGGTGCCGATCCAGCGCCCTTCCGGGTCCAGGGTAAAGATGAAGAGCCCATCGGCCCACTTCTGGCCGTCAGCGCTGATCCACTCCGGGTGCTCCTCCCGGGCGAAGCGGAGGGTCTCCTCATTCATGACGGTGTCGCCATCCTCGTACTCGGCGTTCGGGTCACCGCGGTAGGTGTAGATCGCAACGGTCGTCGGGTCGCGGAACTGGATTTCCTCGAGGGCCGGAAGCAGAGTGTTCTGATCCAGGACGCCGGCAGTGTCCTCAACGACAATGTCCACCGGCTCGACGGCGGAGGCCGGAGATGCCGGGACAGCCAGGGCCAGGAAAGCGGTAAGGATGATCAGGAGGACTCTGCGCATTTACGTTTCCTTGTGTTTGGCGTGTTTGGCTAAACGGGCGGTCGATCGGCCGGGCGGGCAATCACGGTATCCAGGAACGCTGCCGTCTCTTCGAGGACAGCACGTGCTTCCGGCCGGGAAAAATGGAACTGGGCTTCATGCGGCAGGGCAGGCGAGAGGTCCTGCGGCCAGAATCTGGCAGTCACGGGCACACCCAGTTCCCGGAGCCGGTCGGCGAAGGGCACCGACTGCTGCAGGGTCAGCCCGTCTCCATTTCCTCCGCTGATGAACGCCGGCGGAAACGCCCCGGTGGCGTTGGAAATGACTGACATCTGCTTCGCGGCGGCACTGCCGGCAAACCGACGCCTGCCGGTGTAGGCCCAGAGGGCTGTCCGGAAGCCCCAGCCCAGGATGCCCGTAAGCCGGCCCATAGCTTCCAGATCGTAGACGCCGCAGTGCAGGACCGCCGCGCGGAGGTGGCCGGCCGGAAGGGCCGGGGTGAACCCCAGTGCAGCGGCGTACGCGGGGGAGGTCACGGCAGCACTGAGCTGGGAGGCAAGCTGCGCGCCTGCGGAATCCCCGGCCAGGACCACCCGTTCCATGTCCAGTCCGTAGCTGCCGGCCCGTTTCTGCAGGAAGGCCACTGCGGCGTCGAGTTCATGCAGCGCCTGCGGGTAACGGCTCCCCGGGGCCACCGAGTAGTCAACCCCGACGGCGGCGTATCCGCGGGCGGCGAGCATCCGCAGGTACGGGGCCACATCATGGCGCGATCCGGAAATCCAGGCGCCGCCGTGCACCCAGACGATCACCGGGATGCTCGGGTCCTGCGGCGTGTGGCCCGGGGGAAGGAAGAGGTCCAGCTGCCGGGTGCCGCCGTCGGCCTCATAGTCCAAGCCCAGGTGCTCGCTCACTGCGGGGGCATGGGGGCGCATCTGGCGCACCAGCTGCTGTGCCCCGCGGTAAAAGACGCCCCGGATCAGCAGGGCTGCCGGCCACGGGGTCAGCCAGAAGGCAGCGCCCGCGGCAGCCGCAGCAGCAGCCGCCGCCGTCGGGAGGGGACGCAGTTTGAGGGCAGGGTGGAAAGGCACATTCTCAGCGTAATGGAGCCGCTACTTTTTCACGGGAATGTGTCCTGGATCATATACAATCCATTTCAGCCGTAAGGATCGGACCAGTGTTCCCCCGAAAGTGGTGCAGTAAAGCGTGCTCGATAAACAGACCATAAAAAAGATCGCCGATGAGCTGGTGGCGGCGGGTGCCAACCGCACCCCCGTACCCCGCCTGACCGCGCGGTATCCGGACATGACCGTTGAAGACTCCTACGCCGTGCAGGCCTTGTGGAGCAGCCGGATGCAGGAGCAGGGACGGAAGCTGGCCGGCCGCAAGATCGGCCTGACCTCCAAGGCCATGCAGGATGCCACCGGGATCACCGAGCCGGACTACGGCGTCATCTTCGACAACATGATCCTGGAGAACGGCTGCACCGTGCAGTGGGATGCCTACACGCATCCGCGCATCGAAGTGGAGCTGGCCTTTGTGCTGGGCAAGCCGCTCTCCGGCCCGAACTGCTCCATCTTCGACGTCCTGGATGCCACGGAGTATGTGGTTCCGGCGCTTGAAATCCTGGACTCCCGGATCGAGATGGAAGGCCGCACCATTGTGGACACCATCGCGGACAACGCGGCCATGGGCGCCATGGTGGTGGGCGGGCGCCCGGTCAAGGTGGACGAGGTCGATCTCCGCTGGATCTCCGCCCTGCTGTACAAGAACCAGACCATCGAGGAAACCGGCGTGGCAGCAGGCGTGCTGAATCACCCGGCCGCCGGCGTCTACTGGCTGGCAAACAAGATCGCCGCACACGGTGCCGGCCTCGGCGCCGGTGAAATCATCCTGGCCGGTTCCTTCACCCGCCCCATGTGGGTGCACAAGGGTGACACCGTCCATGCCGACTACGGACAGCTGGGGTCAGTGACATGCCGTTTCGAGTAGAACCTTCCGCCGACTTCAAATCCGTCCTGGGCAACGGACACCGGGCGCAGGTGGGCATGTGGGCCTGCACCGGAAACCCGCTCCTTGCCGAAATCTGCGCCGGATCCGGCTTTGACTGGCTGCTGATCGACGGCGAGCACAGCATCAACTCCCTGGAGTCCATCAGCACCCAGCTGCAGGTGGTTGCTGCTTATCCGATTCACCCGGTGGTCCGGGTTCCCGCCAATGACACCGTGATGATCAAGCAGTACCTGGACCTGGGGGTCCAGAACCTGATCGTCCCCATGGTGGACAACGCGGAGCAGGCCGCACAGGCAGTTGCCGCCGTGAGGTATCCGCCCCACGGGGTCCGCGGCGTCGGCAGTGCTCTGGCGCGGGGGTCGCGCTGGAACCGGATCGAGGGATACCTGCAGCGGGCCGAAGAGACCATCACGCTGCTGGTGCAGGTTGAAACCGCCGAAGCCGTGGCCAACGTGGCGGAGATCGCCGGAACCGAAGGCGTGAGCGGCATCTTTATCGGCCCTTCGGATCTCGCCGCCTCAATGGGGCATCTGGGCCAGCAGGACCACCCGGAGGTGGCCGGCGCCGTCGAGCACTGCATCCGCGTTGCCAACGAACTCGGTGTGCCCGTGGGCGTGAATGCCTTCGTGGAAGCTACGGCCCGCCGCTACCTCGACGCCGGAGCGGACTTCATCGCCGTGGGTGCGGATGTAGCGATGCTCGCCCGCGCTTCGGAGGCGCTGGCCGCGAAGTTCCTGCCGCAGGGCTCCGAGCCGTCCGGTTCCACTCCCGCCAGCTACTAGCCACGACCCTCCCGCCGAGAGGCCAGTTACGGCTCGTTTCAGCGCTCAAAAGAGCCGTAACTGGCCTCTCGGCGGCTAGGGGAGCATCCAGCTGAGCACCGGCGTGGACTGCAGGAACACGATCACGCACAGCGCCAGCAGCAGGGCCACGCTCCAGCCGAAGACCTTGCGCAGCAGCACGGACTCCTGCCCGCTCATGTTCACCGCCGCGGCCGCGATGGCCAGGTTCTGCGGGGAAATCAGCTTGCCCATCACACCGCCGCCGGTATTGGCTGCGATCATCAGTTTCGGATCCAGCCCGGCGGCGGCACCGGCCGTTTCCTGCAGCCGCGCGAACAGGGCGTTGGCGGAGGTGTCCGATCCGGTAACGGCGGTGCCGATCCAGCCCAGCACCGGCGAGAGGAACGCGAAGAACGCGCCGGTCGCTGCCAGCCAGGTGCCGATCGAGACGGTCTGTCCGGAGTTGTTCATAACGTAGGCCAGGGCCAGGACGGCCAGGATGGTCAGCGCCGCGGACGTCATCCGGCGGGCAGTCGTCCAGATTTCCCTCACCGCGCCGCCCATGCTGAGCGGATACCGTCCCTTGTCATCAAAACGTGAATAGACGGCGGCAACGATGAGTCCGCTGATAAGCAGTAGGGTTCCGGGACTGATCAGCCATTCGAAGTTGTAGACCGTGGAGGACAGCCGCTCGCCGCTGGCATCGAGCAGGGCATCGTGCAGCACCGGCCAGGGGATCTCTATGCTGGTCCGCGCCAGCACCTCAGGGACGTTGATGCCCAGCGTCCACAGATTGACGAACCCAAAAACCACAATCACCAGGACATACGGAAAGAGCGCCATCCAGGCCCGCGAGGGGGTCAGCGCATCTGTCGCAGTATCCGTGGCCGCACTGCCGACTTCAGCTTGTCCGCCGCCGGCCGGTGTCCAGCCCGCGGACTTGGCGGCGGCAAGTTCGCCCTGCATCCGCTCGGCTGCCTGCTCTCCGCCGCCCGGATGCCAGAAGCGCAGGAACCCGACGGCGCCCACCATCGCGACCAGGGACGCCACAATATCCGTGAGCTCGTAGGAGAAGTAGTTCGAGCACAGGAACTGGAACACGGAGAATACGACGCCGGTAAACAGTGCCACCGGCCAGCACTCCCGCAGCCCGCGCCGCCCGTCCAGGATAAAGAGCAGCACCAGCGGGATGAGGAAGGCCAGCAGCGGAGTCTGCCGGCCGACGACGGCGCCAATCTCGTCTCCGGTGTAGCTGGTGAGGTTTGCCGCCGTCGTAATGGGAATGGCCAGTGCGCCGAAGGCGACGGGGGCTGTGTTGGCGACCAGCACGGCCGTGGCGGCGCGGACCGGGGCGATCCCGAGTGCCAGCAGCATGGTCACTGTGATCGCGACGGGCGCACCAAACCCCGCCAACGCCTCCAGCAGCCCGCCGAAACAGAACGCCACCAGGATCGCCTGAACCCGCAGATCTCCGCCGCCTACCCGGTCAAAGACCCGGCGCAGATCCTCGAACCGCCCGCTGCGCACCGTCACCTCATACAGCCAGACCGCCATGATGATGATCCACACCACCGGGAACAGGCCAAACGCCGCACCCTGCGTCGCGGACAGTACGGCCAGCCCCACGGGCATGCCAAAGCCGACGACGGCGATCACCAGGGCGGTGAGCAGCGCCCACGCTCCGGCGATGTACGCCTTGGTCTTCGCGAAGGCCAGCAGCAGGAAGAACACCAGCAGCGGCACCAGCGCGAGCAGTGCGGAGAGTGCAACGCTGGATCCGACCGCATCGGTGGTGGGGGTGAAGCTCTCCATGGGACCCTCCGTGCCTTGCGCCGCTGGGGCCCGGGCTGCGGAGGAAAGCGGCAGCGGGGCCGGAGACTGGCTTCGGGAGTGACGGAAAAAGCGCTGTTTCCAGAGTAGGAGCGCTACCAGCCCTTGGCGAGATAGATGTCCAGATAGGCGCCCCGGTCCACGTCAAGGTCCTCGCGGCGCTCCAGTCCTGCAGCCAGGGCCGTGCGCTGGGAACCGATGTTGTCCACCGACGTGTAGGCGACCACCGGCAGCCCGGGCAACAGGTCCCCGGCCAGGCGCACTGCCTCCAGGGCTCCTTCGGTCGCCAGCCCCTGGCCCCAAACCTCGGGGGAGTAGCGGTAGTAGAGGTTCAGGGCCGGCCGGCCCCGGATGATGCGGTGCGAAACCCCGGTGAAGCCAATCAGCCGGCCGGGTTCTTCCGGTGAAAAGACTGCCCAGACACCAAAGCCGTGGCGGTACCAGTGCTGCCGGATCTCGTGGAACGTGCGGGCCGAGGACGCCCGGGTGACGGTGGAAGGCACCGGATGGTGCACGTTGGTGCGCGGGTCAGTGTGCAGCTCCACCGCCGCTGCCTCATCCCGTGCCTCAGGCCGGCACAGCAGCAGCCGCCGCGTGCGCACAGGGGTCCAGTCCCCGGTTTTCTGCTCCAGCATGGCCACCACTGTAAACCCGTGTGCTCCTTCCTGCAGCGGTGTCAGGCCACGGCGCGGGTCTCGCGGTGGTGGCGCACGTAGCCGAACACGGCCACCGCCGTGGAAATCGCAGCCGAGAAAGCCAGTCCCAGCCACAGGCCCACATTCAGGGCGGCGGCACCGGCCACGGCTCCGGCCAGGATCAGCGCAATTGCCAGCGCCCGGCGTGCCCAGAATTTCCCGTCTCCGCCGGCCAGCCGCGAATCCGAAGCCAGCCCGGTAATCGTGGAGGTGACGACGACGGTGGTCACCTCAGCGACCTTCAACCGCTTGGCCGTTGCCGCCTGGATGCCCATCAGCGTGGCCATGGACGAGGTGGTGATGCTGCCGAGAACGTCGTTCGCCTGCACGTCCACCACCGCGGTGAACACAGCCAGGGCCGTAATCCCGGAGGCCACGAGCATCAGTGCCGCGGATATGCGCCCGGACCATCCTTCCGGTCCGCGGCGAAGCATCCGACCGGCCAGTGCGGCGCCGAGCATAAAGAACACCAGGGCCAGGGCCGGGCGCAGGATCGGCAGGTCTGCACCGCCGGCAAAGGCCATGCCCAGGAGCACCACGTTGCCGGTCATGTTCCCGGTGAAGACGTTATCCAGACCGAGATAGCCGACGGCGTCGATCACCCCGGTGGAGAAGGTCAGCGCCAGCATCAACCACAGATGCACCCGCTCGGTGGGCACGGAATTGAGGCGTTTCATGGGCTTCCCTTTCCTAGGTAATCCCGCCTAATGTATACGAAACAGACTGAGGCGTGGGTTTTGTATTCAATTTGGTTCGTAACGCGTCGCATCGCCACCGCATCGAACGAAAGCGAAGCCATGTCCTTCACCGCCCCCGGCCCCTTCACCACCAGACCCACCCTGCAGGGAACGTTCGGGATGAGCGCGTCCACGCACTGGCTGGCCACGGCCGCCGCGCAGTCAGTGCTGGAACGGGGCGGCAACGCGTTCGACGCCGCCGCGGCAGCCGGGTTCGTTCTGCACGTCGTTGAACCGCACCTCAACGGCCCCGGCGGTGACCTCACCGGCGTCTTCGCCACCGCGGAGAACCCGTCCGAACCGGTGGTCCTGATGGGCCAGGGGAGCGCGCCGGCAGCTGCCACCCGCGAACACTACCTGGCCGAAGGACTGGAACTGGTCCCGGGATCGGGCGCCCTCGCGGCTGCCGTTCCCGCCGCCGTCGACGCCTGGCTGCTGCTGCTGCGCGACCACGGCACCTGGGAACTGGGGGACGTGCTGGCCTACGCCGCCGGCTACGCCCGGAACGGGCACCCCGTGCTGGCCCAGGTCGGCCGGACGGTAGGGCAGGTGGCCCGGCTCTTTGAGGAACACTGGCCCACTTCCGCGCAGCTGTGGATGCCCGAAGGCCGGCCGCCGGCAGAAGGCGAAATGATCAAGAACCCCGCCTACGCCGATGTGCTCCAGCGGCTCGCCGCAGCCGGGGACACGGCAGACACGCGGGAGGATCGGATCGACGCCGCCCGCCGGGAATGGAGCTCGGGGTTCGTGGCCCAGACGGCAGCAGACTTCGCCGCCAAACCGCACCGCCACTCCTCCGGAACGGACCACGCCGGAGTCATCACGGCGGCGGACTTTGCCGGCTCCGAAGCCGGGTATGAGCCGGCCGTTACGTTCGAATTCCGCGGCTACACCATCGCCAAGACCGGGCCCTGGGGCCAGGGGCCGGCGTTGCTGCAGACCCTCGCGATCCTGGACGGATTCGCCGACGAATACCTTGACCCCTCCACCGAACTCGGCATCCACACCATCCTGGAGGCGCAGAAACTCGCGATCGCTGACCGCGAGGCGTACTACGGAGACAGCCACGTGCCGCTGGAGTATCTGCTGAGCGAAGAGTACGCGGCGCAGCGCCGGGAACAGATCACGCCGCTGGCGTCGCTGGACTTCCGCCCCGGGCATGTGCCCGGCCACAGCCCGTTCCAGCCCCCGCTGCGCACCGAATACGTGCCGCCGGCACTGGCAGGCGGCGGCGCCGGGACGGCCGACGGGACTGGGGAACCAACCGTCTCACCCACCGGGGAAACCCGCGGGGACACCTGCCACGTGGACGTGGTGGACCGCTGGGGCAACATGGTCTCGGTGACTCCGTCCGGCGGGTGGCTGCAGTCCTCCCCGGCCATTCCGGAACTGGGTTTCTGCCTCGGCACCCGGCTGCAGATGACGTGGCTGGAAGAGGGTGCGCCGTCCACCCTGCAGGCCGGAAAGCGGCCCCGGACCACGCTGACTCCCACCCTGGTCCTGAAGGACGGGCAGCCGGTTGCCGCGCTTGGCTCACCCGGCGGTGACCAGCAGGACCAGTGGCAGCTGCTCTACCTGCTGCGCACCATCGTGGGCGGCTACACCCCGCAGCAGGCCATAGACGCCCCGGCCTTCCACACCACTTCCCTGCCCGGCTCCTTCTGGCCGCGCACCTGGACCCCGGGCGGCGCCGTCGTCGAAGACCGGCTGGGCACCGAGGTCATCGAGGCGCTCGCCGAGCGCGGCCACGCAGTGACCCGGGCGGGGGACTGGGCGCTGGGCCGTCTCTCCGCAGTGGTACGCGACCCGCAGACCGGCGTGCTGATGGCAGCAGCCAATCCGCGTGGGGCGCAGGGCTATGCCGCCGGCCGCTGAGCCGGCCGGCGAACCGGGCATCAGCACCCGGATCCGGCAGGACATTATCCGCGGCGTCCTGGCACCGGGAGCCAAGATCACCGAGGCCGCGCTGGCTGCCCGGTACGGCTCCTCCCGGGTGCCGGTGCGTGAAGCGCTGCGGGCCCTGGCCGCCGAAGGTTTTGTTGAATCCCGCCCGTACGCCGGATCCCGGGTGGCCCGGCTGGAACCCGGGGAAGCCGGAGACCTGTTCGACGTCCGGATGGCCGTGGAAGGCGCGACGGCGCGGCGCGCGGCTGAGCGGGCCGCGCGGCAGGCCTCAGCCGGCACCCCGGATCCGGACTGGTGGGCGGCCCGCCGGCGGCGCGGGGAGGTCCTGGCCGCCGGGGATTCCGCCGCGGCGGAGGGACGGCTGGACGCCCTGCCGGAGCTGAACCTGGGCTTCCACTCCGGGATCGCGGAACTGGCGGACAGTGCCTCCCTGCAGGCTCTGCTGGCCCAGCTGGCCGGCAAGATCGAATGGCTCTACGCCTCCGACGTGGGGTTCCGCGGACGGGACTCCTGGGCTGAGCACCGGCCCATCCTGGCAGCGGTGGACGCGGGCTCTGCGCTGCAGGCCCAGGAGCTGATGCGTGCCCACATCCAGCGGTCCAAGGAGTCCTTCCTCAGCCGTTTTGCGGACTGAACCGGGGGCTGCACAGGCAACCGTTCCGTGGCCGCGGATCGGAATCTATAGTGCCATGTAGGGGGATTCTCCTACTGTGAGCGGGGCTCTACGTCATGGCCAACATCACCACCAGACCAGTCACCAAGCTCGGGATCGTCGGGGCAGGAAGCGTCGGCACGGCGCTGGCCTACGCCGCCCTGATCCGTGAAGCGGCACGGGAAATCGTCATCTATGACATTGACGCCACGCGGGCCGAGGCAGAGGCCCTCGACCTGTCCCACGGCACCCAGTTCACCGGCGCGAACACCGTGGCCGGCGGCGGCAGGATTGAGGCATTGGCCGGGTCAGACGTGATTGTCGTGACCGCCGGCGCCCGCCAGAAGCCGGGCCAGAGCAGGCTGGACCTGGCGGCCGCCAACGTGCGGATCATGGAAACCCTGATGCCGCAGCTGATGGAACAGGCGCCCGAGGCCGTTTACATCCTGGTCACCAACCCGTGTGACATCCTCACCGTGGCGGCGCAGAAAATCGCCGGGCTGCCGCCGAACCGCATCTTCTCCTCCGGCACGGTGCTGGACACGTCACGGCTGCGCCTGCTGGTGGCACGGATGGCACATGTGCTGATGAGCAGCGTGCACGCCACCATCATCGGTGAACACGGGGACAGCGAGTTCCCGGTCTGGTCCAGCGCCACCATTGGCCCGGTGCCGATCCGGGAATGGACCATCAGCGGCCGCCAGGTTTTCACCGATGAAGTGCTGGCGTCCATCACGGACGACGTCGTCAACGCCGCCTACAAGGTGATCGAGGGCAAGGGCGCCACGAACTACGCGATCGGCCTGGCCGGAGTGCGGATCGTGGAGGCGGTCTTCCAGGCGGAAAATGCCGTCCTTCCGGTCTCGGCCCTGCTGCGCGGCGTCCACGGAATCTCCGGCGTCGCGCTCTCCCTGCCCTCGATTGTGGGTTCGGGCGGGGTGTACAAGATGCTGGAGATGCCCCTGGACGATCGGGAGACACAGCTCCTGCAGAATTCGGCGGAGACCCTGAAGCAGAACCTGGCCTCGCTGGGAATCTAGAAAACCACCCGGTCCCGTTCCGGCTGGAGGGACCGTCCGGATTCTGCCGCAGGAGCGGATGGGTGTTTCTGCGCCGTCTGCGTGAGCGCTCCGTAGGTTTCCGGCCGGCGGGACTCCAGGAACGGGAAGAGTTCCAGCCAGTGGGAACGCTGGTCCAGCTCAAGGTCCGCGACCAGCACGGCGGATTCATCCCGCGGTGCCTGGACCAGGATCCGTCCGTACGGGTCGCAGATGAAGGAAGATCCGTAGAAGGTCAGGTTTCCTTCGTTGCCCCAGCGGTTGGGCACCACCATAAACAGCCCGTTGGCGATTGCGTTGCCCACAATGACTTTCTGCCACAGCGGCTGCGTATCGAAATCGGGGAAGTCCGGTTCGGAACCAATCGCCGTGGGATACACCAGCACCTCGGCTCCGCCCAGGGAATAGAGCCGCGCCAGCTCGGGGAACCACTGGTCCCAGCAGGTCGGCAGGCCCAGCCGGGCGCCGTCCAGCTCGGCCACGGCGTGCACCGGATAGGGATCTCCGGCGGCCGGGCCGGGCCGGAAGTACTGTGCCTCGTGATACCCCTCCGACGCCGGAATATGCAGCTTGCGGGTCCGCCCCAGCAGCTGCCCGTCGGGGGAAACCAGGATGGCCGTATTCAGTCCCAGCCCGTCCGCGGCGTCGGCACGTTCAAACAGTGAGGCATGGACGCAGACGTCGTGCCGGCGGGCGGCCTCCGCAGCGAAAGCGAAGGTCGGCCCGCCGGTGAGGTCTTCGGCCAGTTCAGCCGGCGGCCCGTCCGGGAAGGTGTCCGCCGGGTAGCGGGACAGGGTCAGCTCGGGCAGGAAGACAGCGGCGGCCCCCTGGTCGGCTGCCCGGGCAATCCCGTCATTGAGTTCGGCCATCAGGGCCGCCGGGTCGGGCTGCCAGCGGTGCTGGACCACCCCCACCCGCAGGCAAGGCCTGGACCTGGCCCGGGTGGCGGCAGCCGGCGAGCGCAGCGCACCGGTACGGGTGATTTCTATCATTGGAAACCTCCGGAAAAGGGATGCGGTGGGCGGCGCTTTTCTTTGAAAGCTGGTCAGCGCTCCTTGAAGACCGTGTCCTGCCATTCCTTGTGGGCGGCAGTATCGCGGCTCATCATCACGTGCTTGACGTTGGTGTATTCCTCGAAGGAGTACACGGACATGTCCTTGCCGAACCCGGAGGCCTTGTAGCCTCCGTGCGGCATTTCGGACACGATCGGAATGTGGTCGTTCACCCATACGCAGCCGGCGGCGATTTCCTCGCTGGCCCGCAGGGACCGGTTCAGGTCCCGGGTCCAGGCCGAGGCCGCCAGCCCGTAGGGGGTGTCATTGGCCAGGGCAATGCCCTCTTCGTCGGAGTTGAACGGCAGGACCGTGAGCACCGGACCGAAGATCTCGTCCTGCACAATCTCCGAGTCCTGCGCAGCACCGGTAACCAGGGTGGGACGGTAGTACGCGCCTGCGGCGAGGTCGCCGCCGGGGGCTTCCCCGCCGGCCAGGATCCGGGCACCGGATTCACGGGCCCGGTTCACGAACCCGGCCACCTTGTCCCGGTGGGCGTGGCTGATCAGCGAGCCAAGGTCCGTGTCCGGATCCGTGGGATCCCCCACGACGACGGCGTCCATGAGTTCGGCGACCCGTGCGGTGAAGGCGTCGAACAGCGGGGCCTGGACGTAGGCGCGGGTCGCTGCGGTGCAGTCCTGCCCGCCGTTGATGATCGCACCGGCCACCGCACCATGGGCGGCGGCTTCGACGTCGGCGTCGTCAAAGACCAGGAACGGTGCCTTGCCGCCAAGCTCCAGGTGCACACGCTTGGCGGTCTGCGCGGCCATGGCCATGATCCGGCGGCCGACGGCGGTGGAACCGGTGAAGGAGGTCATGGCAACGTCCGGGTGGGTCACCAGCGCTTCGCCGGCGACCGGGCCGGAGCCGGTGACGATGTTGATGACACCGTCCGGGATCCCTGCCGCGGCTGCTGCCTCGGCGAAGATCAGGGACGTGCCCGGGGTGAGTTCGCTGGGCTTGAGCACAATCGTGTTGCCGGCGGCAATGGCGGGGAGGATCTTCCAGCCGGCCATCTGCAGCGGGTAGTTCCACGGTGAAATTGAACCGATCACGCCGATCGCTTCGCGGCGGATCATGGAGGTGCCGCCGGCGCCGTATTCGCC
>NZ_JAXIOM010000059.1:0-23110 GCF_049311025.1 Arthrobacter sp. 3Tela_A | reverse complement strand
GGTGCCGCCAGGGCGGCACCGGCCTGTGCGCCCCAGCCTTATCGATGCGGGGCCGCCAGCGGTCACCGACACGCCGTAATCGACCGGATCATCCGTCCGGCGGCGCAACCTACCGGCGGGTAACTAATTTCAAAAAAGCCTTGCTTTGTTACCACTCAGTAAGTTAGATGTAACCGACATCACATTCCTACTGGTCGGTAACCCTCCGTGACGTGGCAGTTCACAGGGCGGACGGCCGGTTCGACGCACCACGAAGGCGTTACTCCCGCAGTCCACGCGGTCCACGCAACCGCAGTTGAATCAGAAAAGGGATATTCAATGACGAGTTCCACGACCGGCCGGTCCACTACCCGGCCGCTCAGCATTCTGACCGGCCTTTTGGCCTTGTTTCTGGTCTTGCTGCTGGCCTTCTTTGTCCTCTTCACCAATCAGGTAGCCAGCGGCGCAACGCAGCTTTCCGAGGGTGCCCAGCGGGCGTCCGCCGGAGCGGGGGACCTGAAGGAAGGCGCTGCTTCAGCTAAGGAAGGAGCAGACAAGGTCGCGGCCGGAACTGAAAAGGTCGACGACGGTGCCCAGACCCTCGCGCAGGGCATCGGCACCGCCAAGACCGGTGCCACGTCGCTGAACGAGGGCGCAGTCACCCTGAACGACGGCGCTGTGCAGCTGCAGACCGGTGCCTACTCCGCTGCAGAGGGTGCGGCCAAGATCGCCAACGGTGCTGTCAGCGCCAATGCAGGCGCCGGGCGTCTGGCGGACGGCGGTGCCAAGCTGTCCGAGGGCGCAGGCCGCCTTGCTGCCGGCGGTGCCGAGCTTCAGGCTGGTGCCGAGCGTGCCAATACAGGTGCCGGAGCGCTGCGCGAAGGAAGCGGCGTCCTCAAGGCCGGTGCTGAGAATGCCCGCCAGGGAGCACAGTCGGTCAGTACCGGAGCCGGGGACCTTGCCGCCGGTGCTGCTGCTGCCAACGACGGCGCAGGCAAGCTTCTCGCCGGGGCCGGCCAGCTCAAGGACGGAACCGGCCAGGCCGTCGCCGGCACCACAAACCTTTCCGCAGGCGCCCTGCGGGTTCGGGACGGCGCTGCTGCGCTGAGCCAGGGAACCAACACGGCAGTGGCCGGTTCCGAAAAGCTGTCTGCCGGCGCCCAGGACCTTTCTGCTGGAATCAACGCCCTGGTGGACGGCGGCAAGGCGCTCACCGACGGCGGACTGAAGCTCTCCGTCGCTGCGCCCGCGGTGAACACGGGAGCAGCAGGGTTTGCGGTCCAGGCTGATGCACTGGCGAACGGCGCTGCCCCGGTGAAGCAGGGGGCTCAGGGCATGGTGGACGGCCTCACTGCGCTCCGCGCCAACGCTGGAGACCTGACCACTGCGCAGCTGCAGGCTGAGCTGGACAAGCTGATCACCGGGGCACAGGCGACCAGCACTGGAGTTAACGCCATCGCCGACAATGCTTCCGCGTTCAGCGACAACTACAACACCCTGCTGCGGGACAACCTCACCACCCTCGCTGCAGGCGGCCTGGAGGCCTCCGCCGGTGCCACGAAGCTCACCGCCGGCACGGCTCTGGTCCAGGAAGGCGGAACCGATGTCGCCGAAGGTGCGGCCGAACTGCATGCGGGTCTCCTGGAGATCAAGGCAGGCTTTGACGGTCAGGGAACAGCAGCCGAACCGGGTCTGGTCAAGGGCTCGGCCGGTGTCTATGACGGCACCCTGGTGCTCAGCGACGGGTCCAAGAAGCTCGATGCCGGGGCGGACGCATTGGTGGACGGCCTGACCACCCTGCGCACGGGAACCAGCGCGCTGCAGACCGGTGCAGGCAAGCTCGCCGCCGGAGCTACCCAGCTCGCCGGCGGCAACGGTCAGCTTGCGCAGGGTGCAGGCGCGCTGCAGGCCGGGGCGGGCCAGCTTGCTGACGGCACCCCTGCCCTGGCCGCCGGTGCAGGTCGGCTGGCCGAGGGCGGCGCCGAACTGCAGACCGGTGCAGACACCCTCGCCGCCGGCGCAGGCACTCTCTCGACCGGCCTCGGAACCCTCGAGACCGGAGCGGGAACGCTTTACGCCGGCAACACCAAGCTGGCTGACGGCGCCACCAAGCTCGCCGACGGCACGGGACGCCTGCTCTCCGGCTCCGATTCCCTGAATGAAGGCATGGCCAAGCTCGACGACGGTGCCAAGACCCTCACGGACGGCACCGACACCCTGAAGACCGGCGCCGCTGATCTGGCCGAGGGCAACGGCAAGCTGGCCGACGGTACCGCAACACTGGCTGACGGCAACGGGGAGATCTCCACCGGCGCCGACACGATGATGGAGCGCACCTCCGCCATGACCCCGGGTGAGCTCCTCCGCTCCCCCGCGATCCTGGCGGTCCTGATCCCGGTGGCCCTGCTGCTGATCCCGCTGGCCCTGCTTATCTCGGCACGCAGCCGCCGCTCACAGCACTAGAGCAGCTCGCGGACAAGCACACCACCGACGAAGGAAAGGCCGGACACTCCCCCCAGGGGCAGGGTCCGGCCTTTCTTATGCCCCGGCCCTGAAGCAACCGGCTTTGCTGGATCCCGGCCCGGAACTACAGTTCAACCATGCAGGAAAAGCCGTCCCATGAGCACGATCCGCAGGGCTCAGACCCTATGCACCCGCCCCACGAGTTTTGGGACGGGTTCTACCGCGAACGCACGCAGGTGTGGAGCGGGAACCCGAATGCCCTGCTGGTCCGGGAAGTGGAAGGACTGAACCCGGGCACCGCCCTGGAGCTGGGCTGCGGAGAGGGTGCCGACGCCGTGTGGCTCGCCAAACAGGGGTGGGACGTCACCGGCCTGGATATTTCCGCCGTCGCACTTGACCGGGCTGCGGCACATGCCCGGGACGCCGGCGTCGAAGATAAGCTCACGCTCATCGAAGCCGACCTGGCCGAGTGGTCCGCCTCGGACCCCGGAACGGATCCCGGCTACGATCTGGTCTGCGCCCAGTACCTGCACTCCCCCACGGACCTTCCGCGCAACCAAATCCTTATGCGTGCGGCCGCCGCGGTGGCTCCGCGCGGCCGGCTCCTCGTCGTCGGGCATCAGGGTTTTCCGCCCTGGGGGCGGCACCCGGCGCCGGACCCCGCACTGCCAACCGCGCCCGAGCTGGCGGTCGAACTCGGTCTGGCTGCGCGCGGCTGGATCATTGAGACCGCGGAGGCGATCCCCCGGACCGTCCAGGGACCGGAGGGACAGGAAGCCGTTATCCACGACAACGTGTTGCTGGCCCGCCGGGGCGCCTAGCCGCCAGGCGGCATTTCCGCGGCCTTGAACGGGCGCGGAAGCAGGGACAACGCCACCACACCGGACTTCGTCACGTGGGAGCCGGTGACCATAAAGGACGACGGCGCCGCTGCATCCTCGAACAGCCGCTTGCCTGCCCCCACCACTACCGGGAAGATCAGCAGCCGGTATTCGTCGACCAGTCCTGCTTCGTAAAGTGCCCGTGCGAGCCGGTAGCTGCCGTGCACCTGCACCTCGCCGTGCCCCTGCTCCTTCATCGCCGTCACAGCGCCTACCGGATCCCCGCTGATCACGGTGGTGTTGTGCCAAGTCGGATCCGTGACGGTACTGGACACCAGATACTTGGGCAGGTGGTTCAGCGAGTCGGCCACCACGTCGGAGGGGTCGGTCACCAGTTCCCAGTAGGGCTGCATCATTTCGTACGTGGTCCGGCCCAGCAGGAGGGCGTCGGCCTGCCTGAACCAGCCGGAAACCAGGCGGTCCATCTCATCATCGGCCAGGGGCACCAGCCAGCCGCCGCGGTCGAACCCGTTGGAGGGGTCCTCATCTGCTCCTCCGGGGCCCTGCATAACGCCGTCAATGCTCAGGAAAGTGTTTACTGTCAGCCGCATGGCGGGCACCTCCGGGTCCATCACGCTGATCACCTTTTGGGGCGGTTATCCTCAGGCTCGGTCAGGGTGCCGGTGCAGTCAAGGGGTAGGTCAGGCAGCCCATGCGTGCGGTGCCGGACGGCGGGTGCCGGGCAAAGCCACGTTCGCACGCCAGTCCGCAATCCATTCGGGGAGCACCAGGTCTTCCGGCGGGCGGCGGCCAACGGCTTCGAAAATTTCCTCGTTGGTCACGGGACCCTTTTTGGAGAGCATCCGGGTGGCGATGAAGGCGCTGGCGTAGATCTCGCCGTCCACCACCATGCGCTGCTCAAAGTAGATGGCGCGGTCATCGAAGCCGATGATCTTGGTTTCGATGCTGTAGCGCTGCCAGGGCTCCAGCGACTTGCGGAAGCTGATGGTCTCGTTGCTGATAACCGGTCCCCAGCCCTTGCGGCGCATCAGTTTCCAGAAACCGCTGCGGATCATCAGGTCGAACCGGCCCAGGTCCATCAGGGACAGGTACATGCCGTTGTTGACGTGGTTCGCGAAGTCCAGGTCTGTTGGCAGTACCCGCATGGGCAGCGAGGACGTCTCGAAGAGGTCCAGCTTGGGCCGGCGGCGGCGGGCGGTCAGGAGCAGCAGCAGCGTGCGGAAGATCAGGTGCATGCCGCCATATTACCCATGAGTAACATAGCGAAGGCGAAATGCGGCCTGTGTTGCGTTCCCGGCTGGAGCGAATACACGGAGTTACTCGTTACACGCGGGTCCGTCAATGGTAGGACTCTGCTCATGACTGAGCATTTCAAGGTAGGCGACCGTGTGCGGTGGAACTCGCGCACCGGCGCCGTCACGGGGGAAGTCACCGAAGTCCACACCTCGGATTTCGAGTTCATGGGCCGCCGCAGGCTGTGTTCCGAAGATGATCCGCAGTACAAGGTGCGCAGCGATGCCACTTCCCTGCACGCCGTCCACCGGGCCGATGCCCTGCGCAGGCTGAGCTGAGGCCGCGTTAACGAACGGGGGCGGCCCCCGCACAGGGAGGCCGCCGCCGTCGTTACGGGCTCTGCAGACCGGCAGATATGGGCTGCGCGGTTTAGGAGCGCGCTCCTGCCCGGGCGCGGAGCCTGGCCAGGACATGCTCCTCCGCGTCCGGACCGGCCTTGATGCCGCCGGGGACCCGGAAGAAGAAGACCAGGCCAATGATCCACCAGGCGCCGAAGAGCAGCCACGGTTCAATGCCAAGTGCCGCTGGCATGCCGGGCATGTAGAGGCTGAACAGGGCGGTGCCCAGAATGGCAGCGGCGATACCGATCACGATGCCGCCCTTGCCCTTGCCGCCTACGCGCAGGGGCCGGTCCATCTCCGGTTCGCGGCGGCGCAGGATCAGGAAGGACACGGCTACCAGGGTGTAGGCGAGCACGATGCTGGGCGCGCCGGAGTCCACAAGCCAGCCGAGCATTTCAGCTCCGCCGAACGGAGCCAGCACGCTGAGTCCGCCGATGAACAGGAGTGCGTTGTGCGGTGTGCGGTACTTCGGGTGCAGCCGTCCGAACCATGCCGGAAGCATGCCGGACCTGGCCAGGGAGTACATCAGGCGCGAAGCACCCATAAGCAGTGAGTTCCAGGAGGTCAGGATGCCGGCGATGCCGCCGGCGATCAGGATCTTGGCCATGAAGTCCGAGCCGAACATCGCCCCGACCGCGTCTGCGGTGGCGATATCTGCACCGGCAAGGTCCGAGGCGGGCATGGCGGAGGACGTGGTGAGGATGACCATCACGTACCAGATGGTCGCCAGGATGACTGAGACCACCACCAGGCGGCCGATCTGCCGGGCCGGGATGTTCACTTCCTCCGCGGATTGCGGAATGACGTCAAAGCCAATGAAGAGGAACGGAACCACAACCAGCACTGCGAAGAACCCGGTCATGCCCCCGGTGAACCACGGGTCCATGTTGGCGGCGCTGCCGCCGGTGAAGGATCCGAAGATCATCAGCACGCCGATCGCCAGCAGGAACAGGACCACAAAGGTCTGTACGATCCCGGCTTCCTTCACGCCGCGGATGTTGATCCAGGTGATGACGACGGCGGCGACGGCGCCTACCAGCGCCCAGGTCAGGTGCACCTCGAAGCCGGCTACGGTCCAGAGCGGAATCTGGCTGAGGTTCGGGAAGATGTACTGCACCGTCCGGGGCAGGGCGACGGCTTCGAACGCCACGATCGTGACGTAGCCGCCGATGATCGCCCACGAACCGATGAAGGACGTGCGCGGCCCCATGGCCCGCAGGATGTAGTTGTGTTCACCGCCGGCCTTTGGCATTGCGGCACACAGTTCCGCGTAGGTCAGGCCGACGATGGCCATGATGACGCCGCCGGTGAGCATGGCCAGGATCGCCCCGCCGGTGCCGGCGCTGGAGAGCCAGTCGCCCGTAAGCACGACCCAGCCGAAACCGATCATGGCGCCAAACCCCAGTGCCAGCACATCGATGCGGCCCAGGACTTTCTTGAGTGAGGGTTCGGTTCCGGTTTCTGCTGCGGACACGCCGACACCCCCTTTCTGTAGAGCTGTGCCAGTTAGGCAACCTAAACAAATTGCCCACTCACGCTACTGGGATGGTCCGGCCACACCTAATGTTTCGCCCGGTTTGGGAGCTCGGGTGTAACGCGCTAGCCGTCTGCGGTTTCGCTGTGGTCTCCGCGAGCCGCCCTGCTGACGGGGAGCCGGGTCAGTCCACCGTGTAGATTTCCAGCCGCACCTCATTCGGGAGCCGGATACCGGTGCCGATCAGGATTCGGCTGGAGAGCCACGCCCAGGCACCGCCGTCGGGCGCTTCGATCTTCGGGGTACAGCGGAAATAGATCCGCTTCGGGTCCACCGGCTCGCCGCGGAGCAGGGCGGCAATATCCTCCTCGCTGCCCGAGCGCAGTCCAAAATTGTTCACATAGAGCCGTTCGCCGTCGTCCGTTTCTATGGCGTACCTGGCCTCCAGTTCCGTCAGCGTGGAACTGCGGAGGAGCTGGAAATCTGCACCGGCGGGCAGGACAGCGCCCCGGAGTTCCGGGCCGTCCACCTTTCCTCCCAGGATCGGAATGATCCGCCGAATCCCGGCGGACGTGCGGCCAACCTCAATGGGTTCGCCCACGAGGACCGAGACAGTTGCCAGGTAGGTCAGAGCTGGAGCGACGGGAGACATGTGAGTCAGCCTAGGTCAGCCGGTTAAAGGCCAGCTGCGCCAGCGCCGCGGCCTGGTCGGCAAGGACCGAGTCGTCAAAGAGCACCCGGGGTGAATGGTTCCATGCTGCAGTGGCCGGATCCACCTCGGGCGGAGTGGCACCGAGGAACAGGAACGCACCGGGAATCTTCTGCAGCACCAGGGAGAAGTCCTCGGAGCCCATGAGCGGGTCCCGGGACTGGATGACGCGTTCCTCGCCGAAGAGTTCCCGCAGTTCACGCATCGCTTCGAAGGTCCGTGACGGATCGTTCTCGGTCATGGGATAGAGGATCTCGAAGCTGACTTCGGCTGTGCAGCCGTGGGCCGAGGCGATGCCGTCCGCGAGCGCCTTGGTCTCCACGATCAGCCGGTCCACGGATTCGGCGGACAGCGTGCGCACGCTGGCACCGAGCCGGGCAGTGTCCGGAATCACGTTGATCGCCCGCCCGGCCTCAAGCTGGGTGACGGTCAGGACGATCGGGTCAAAGACGGAGAACTTGCGGGTCGCCATCACCTGCAGCGCAGCGGCGATTTCAACCAGGGCAGGCACCGGGTCGAGGGCGTTGTGCGGCTGGGACCCGTGTCCGCCGGACCCATGCACCGTAATCCGCAGCTCATTGGCTCCGGCCATGAGCGTTCCCGGCCGGGTCCGGAACACTCCCAGGGGCCCGGGCCGCACATGGATGCCATAGGCGGCTACCGGTCTTTCCCCGGCAGCTTCCAGGACGCCTTCCTCGATCATCAGCCCCGCACCGCCGTCGCCCTCTTCCCCGGGCTGGAACATAAAGACGATGTTCCCGGAAATATCCCGCTGTTGCGCGGCGAGCAGCCGGGCGGCTCCAACCAGGCCGGCAACGTGCAGGTCGTGGCCGCAGGCATGCATGGCGCCGTTGGTTGAGGCGTACTCCAGGTCCGTGAGTTCCTCCACAGGCAGGGCGTCCATGTCTCCCCGCAGCAGTACCGACGGGCCATCCTCGCCGCCGCGGAGCACCGCCGTGACTGAGCTGAGTGACTTGCCCGTGGTGATCTCCAGCCCCAGACCATCCAATGCATCAAGGATCTTCTCCTGGGTCCTCGGCAGATGCAGCCCCACCTCGGGCTCCCGGTGAATCTCCCGTCGCAGGGACACCAAATCCGGCAGCAGGTCCTGCCCCTCAGCAGCAAACATCCTCGTCCTAACGGCTTATCCATTACAGCGGCCGCAGAGAGCAGCCCTGCGTGGAAGTAAACCATCCCGGGCACACAAAGACACTTGCCACAGCGCCAGAAGTCTGCGTTGCACGGCTAATTCGTAACCTGGGCACCTCCGCCGTACGGCGGATCCGCTGCCGCCACACCGGATCTAAACTGTTGGCCATGATCGAAACCCAGCCGCCCGGCACGGACACAGCAGGCCCAGCTTCCCGGGAGCAGGAAACGACGGCTCCCGGGAATACCATGCTGGCCCTCGCCCGCCGGGTGCGCCGTTTCCGCCTGAGCCTGCCCTGGAATTCGGAGGAAGACTGGGAACGCCCCGCCCCTGACCCCGAGGGGTACCGGCGTGACGTGATCGGCGTGCTCATCGCCCTTTTGCTCAGCGCGGTGATGCTGGAATTCATGCGCGGGTTCGCATTTGGCGACGGGGATATCGGCAATCCGTGGGTCCAGCACCTGGTGCAGGCATCCATCTTCGTTATCCTGGTCTTCCGGCGCCGGTTCCCGATCGCCGTGATGCTGCTCAGCTCAGCCACCTTCCTCATAGTCGGCATCACCATGCCGCCGATCAGCCAGACGCTGGGATTCCAGGCAGCTTACTTCGCGTCCCTCTACAGCGCCGTCGCGTGGGCACGGAACCGGCGGGCACTGTGGCTCGCGGTCACAGTGGTGGTCGCCGGCATGTTCCTCTGGATCATCGTGGGTTTCACGCTTTCCAGCAGCTACGACGAAATCCTCAAGGCGTTCAACATCAGTTCCAATGACCCCGTGGGACTGTTCGCGCCGCTGACTTCTTACGTGCTGTACTCCTTTATGCTCAACGCCGCCTACTTCGGCGGGGCGATCATGTTTGGCTGGAACTCCTGGCGCAGTGCCCACCAGCGCGAACAGCTGGCCGAACAGGCGCTCCAGCTCGAGGCACAGGCGGCGGACCTGGCCCGCAAGGCAGTCATCGAGGAACGCCTGCGCATCGCCCGGGAACTGCACGACGTCGTCGCGCACCACATCTCGGTGATCGGCATCCAGGCCGGTGCGGCCCGACGGGTCCTGGAAAAGAAGCCCGACGCCGCCGCCGGTGCGCTGCAGACCATCGAGTCCTCCAGCCGCGATGCCGTGGCGGAGATGCGTTCCCTGCTCGGTGTGCTCCGCTCCTCCGACGCCGAGACGGACGGACCGGCTCAGCGCCAGCCGGAGCCCGGATTGGAGGAGATTCCCCAGCTTGTGGAGGAGTACCGCAACAACGGCCTGGACGTGAAGTTCCACCGGGCCGAGCACGAACCCGGCGTGCTGGAAAACCTCTCCGCGCCGCTCGCACTCTCCGTCTACCGGACCATCCAGGAGTCCCTGGCGAATATCCGGCGCCATTCCACGGCCGGAAGCGCCGTCGTCGCCCTGCGCAGCGGCAGCACACCTGCAGGTCCGGACGCACCTTCCCTGCGCTGGGTGGAAGTCGAAACGGTCGACGACGGCCGGCCGCGCCCGGGCACCAGCGGCACCGGCTACGGCCTGCGTGGCATCCGCGAACGGGCTGCGCTGCACGGCGGGATCACTGAGATTGGACCCCGCGACGGCGGCGGCTGGCGGGTGAGGGTTCGCTTTACGCTGCGCTGACATGCTTTGCCCGGCGGCCGCGGGAAGCCGCTATGGTAATCCCGGGGCGGCACCGGGCCGGCCGGGAATCTTGAGGACTGAATGGAACCGATCCGTGTTCTGCTGGCTGACGATCAGGCGCTGGTGCGTGCCGGCTTCGCCATGATGCTCTCCGTCGAGGATGAGATCGAGGTGGTGGGAGAGGTGGCCAACGGCCGGGAAGCCGTAGATTTCGCGGCAGCCAATGACGTGGACATCATCCTGATGGACGTGCAGATGCCGGTGCTCGACGGCATCCGGGCCACCGAACTGATCGTGGCGGCGGACCGCGCCAAGGTCATTATCCTGACCACCTTCGAACGCGACGACTACCTCTTTGACGCCATCCAGGCCGGTGCCAGCGGTTTCCTGCTCAAGAACGCCGATCCCGATGACCTGGTTGGCGCAGTCCACTCGGTTGCCTGCGGGCACGCGCTACTTGCTCCCGAGGTAACCGTGCGGGTGATTGAACGATTCGCCCGCCAGCTGGAGGCCGAACGGAACACCGCCGCAGCGCCCGCGGAACCCGCGCCGGTGGAACCGCAGCCGGACCCGGCACAGCAGAAGCTGCTCGCCTCCCTGACTGCCCGCGAGCGCGAAGTGCTGGAACTGGTGGCTGCCGGGCTAAGCAATGCCGAGATTGCTTCCCGCATGTTCGTGGCCGAAGCGACGGTCAAAACCCACGTTTCAAATCTGCTGGGCAAGGTCCAGGTGCGGGACCGGGTACAGGCCGTGGTTTTCGCCTACGAATCCGGACTCATTCTTCCGGGTGAGGCTGGCCGCGAGGGGTAACCCGCAGCTTCCCCCGAACGGCCGATCCGCCGTCGTGCTCCAATCCATAGGCTTAAGGCAGTTAATCTTCCGCAACTGTCCGGCTTGCCGGGAAAAGGAGCAGTACCCCCATGCTGCAGGTCCGCAATCTCACCCGAAGGTTCGGTGACAAGACCGCCGTTGATTCGGTGACTTTTGACATCCCTTCGGGCCAAATGACCGGGTTCGTCGGCGCCAACGGTGCCGGCAAGACCACCACCATGCGCATGATCATGGGCGTACTCAGCACTACGGCGGGCGAGATCCTGCTCGACGGCGAGCCGCTGACCGCCGAGGCACGCTCCAGCTTCGGCTACATGCCGGAGGAGCGCGGCCTGTACCCCAAGCAGCCGATCCTGGACCAGCTGGTCTACCTGGGCCAGCTTCACCGGATGAGCGGCCCCGCCGCGCGGAAGGGCGCCATCGAGCTGCTGGAACGCTTTGGCCTGGGCGGACGCACCAAGGACAAGCTGGAGTCGCTCTCCCTGGGCAACCAGCAGCGGGTCCAGATCGCGGCATCCCTCCTGCACAGGCCGTCCGTGCTGATCCTGGATGAACCATTCTCGGGTCTGGACCCGGTGGCCGTGGATTCAATGGTGGAACTGCTACGCGAACGCACTTCCGCCGGAGTTCCGGTGCTCTTCTCCAGCCACCAGCTGGACCTCGTGGACCGGCTCTGCGACAACATGGTTGTGCTGCAGCAGGGCAAAGTCATTGCCTCCGGCACCGGGGATGACCTGCGGGCGAAGGCCGTAAACCGGCACCGGATCACCATTTCCCCGGATGCAGGCTGGGTGCGCGACGAGCCCGGGGTACGGGTTCTCGACGTCGCCGGTCCCACCGCGATCCTCCAGTTCGACGACGACGACGCGCGCCAGCGGCTGCTGGCCACCGCCCTGACCCGGGGTTCCGTGGAGGAATTCGCCCCGATCCGTCCGTCCCTGAGCGAAATCTACCGTGAGGTCACCGCAGCATGAGCACCGTATCCCGGCCCACCCCGGCGTGGGCGATCGTCACCCTCCGCGAGGTCATGGTCAAGGCCCGCGACCGCAGCTATCTCATCTCCACCCTCGTCACGCTGGTACTGATTGTCGGCGTCGTGGTCTTCAACGCCTACATGAGCACCAAGGCCGAGGAGTACACCGTGGCCGTCAACGATTCCGCGGCGACCGCCGTCGTTGACCTCGCGCACGAAACCGGCCAGGCCGACGGCGGGAACACCAGCTTCGAGGCGGTAGTGGCTTCCAGCGCCGAGGGCGCCGAAGAACTGGTCAGCAGCGAAGAAGCCGACGCCGCACTGACCCGCGATGCGGACGGCCAGTGGATGCTCACCGGCAACGAGGAACTCTCCACCGGACTGCAGCAGGGCATCTCCGAGGCCCTGCGTGCCTACGCGCTCGAAATCAACGCCGCCAACGCCGGCACTACGTCCGAAGCCCTGCTGGAAGGCAGTGAGTTCGAGACCGCCCTGCTGAACGGCGACGCTGAAAACCAGTTCGTCGCCCAGTTCACCGGGTTTGTGTTCGGGTTCCTCTTCTACATGGCGGCCATCATCTTCGGCATGGCGATCGCAACCTCCGTCCTGGAGGAGAAGCAGAACCGCGTGGTGGAAATCCTCGCCACCGCCATTCCGATCCGCCAGTTGCTCTACGGCAAGGTTGCCGGCAACACGATCCTGGCCATGATCCAGCTGGCCCTCTACGCCGGTGCTGCCCTGCTGGCCCTGACCTTCACCGGAACGGCGGACTCGGTGAGCACCATCATTCCGGCGTCGGGCTGGTTCCTGGTCTTCTTCCTGGTGGGCTTCCTGATCCTGGCGTCCCTGTGGGCCATGCTCGGTTCAATGGCTTCCCGCTCCGAGGACCTGAACAACAGCTCCGGTCCGGTGCTGACCGTCATCATCGCGGCGCTCTTCGCCGGGCTGTTTGCCAAGGGACAGCTGCTGGTTGTGGCGTCCTTTGTCCCGGTGATCTCCACCGTGGCAATGCCGGTGCGTATGCTCAGCGGTGAGATTCCGCTGTGGGAGACGTTCGTATCCTTGGCGATCGCCCTGGCTGCCGCGTACGCGCTGCTGCGGTTCGGTGAGAAGATCTACCGCCGCGCCGTGATGCAGGGCGGCGGAGCGCTGACCCTGCGCAAGGCGATGAAGCTGGAGCAGTAACTTCCCCGCCCATCGAGATGACAGAAACTGCCCGTATGAGCGCTCATACGGGCAGTTTCTGTCATCTCGTTCATGCGGAAAGCTAGCTCCTCCGCAGGGTTTCGGCGGCTGATTCCAGCAGCAGGGGGACGCCTTCTTCGAGGGCGGGTCCGAACGTGTCACCGGGGCGTTCGCCCTTGAGGTAACGCGTGTAGATCGCTTCGCAGAAAATGGCCGACTTCCACAGCGCCAGTGCCTGGTACCAGGGCAGGGCACTGACATCGAGTCCGGTTCGGTCCGCATAGCCCGAGATCAGCTGGTCCCGGCTCCAGTACCCGGGCTGCCGGGTCACCGACGTCAGGTCCATTACCGTCTGCTCAGCACCCGGTTCGGCGTAGGTCGCTGTGAGGTAGCCCAGGTCCGCCAGCGGATCCCCCAGGGTGGCCATCTCCCAGTCCAGGATCCCCGTGACGGTGGCAGGCTGCTGCCGTCCGAACATCAGGTTCCCCAGCCGGTAGTCGCCGTGCACCACAGAGGCGCGCTGCGACGCCGGGATGTTCACCTCCAGGTCCCGGGCGACCTGTGCCACCAGCGGTACGTCCCGCAGGGTATTTGCTTCCCACAGCCCGGCGAACGTTTTGACCTGCCGCCGAAGGTAACCGTCCGGCCTCCCCAGTCCGGAAAGCTCCGGTCCGGTCACGTCCACCCCATGCAGCCGTGCCAGCGTTTCGACGACGGCGCGGCTGATGTCACCGCGTTGCTCCGGAGTATCCAGGTGTTCCGGGGCGGATCCGGTAATGACGTGCCCGTCCAGGTAGGACATGACGTAGAACGGCACACCCAGCAGGATTTCATCGCTGCAGACCGCAAGGATCTGCGGCACCGGAATCCCCTCACCACCCAGCAGCTGCTGGACCCGGGCTTCCCGGACCATGTCATGCGTGGACCGGGGAAGCGGCGGACGCGGACCGCGGCGCAGCACAAAGGACTCCCCGCCGCGGGTGATCCGGTAGGTGATGTTGGACTGCCCGTCACCGATGCGTTCCCAGGCGAGCTCACCGCTGCCAAGTCCGTGCTCGTCCAGGAAGCCGGTGACGACGTCGAGCACCAGCAGCGGCGGCCGGTCCAGCAATGCAGCCTCAGAAGCGGTGGAAACTACTTCGGTCCCGTCGGCACGGGTCTGAAGCCCGCTCACTGCTCCTGCTCCCCGCGTACGACGGCGTTGCCCTGGTAAGGCGCGCCGGCTTCCACTTCCTTCCGGCGCCGGGCCGAAGCCCGCCGTGCGATGGCCCATTTATGGGTCTCGTTCGAACCGTCGTAGATCCGGAACGGCCGGACTTCATTGAGGTACTGGGCCAGCGGCAGCCCGTCGGAAACGCCGTCACCGCCGCACAGCTGCACGCAGCGGTCGATCACCCGGTACACAGCCTCGGAGCAGTGCACCTTGGCAACTGAAGACATCGCGGAGCCTGCCTTCGGGTCCGCTGCCAGCAGTTCCGCCGTGCGGGTGATGATGGCGGCCGAGGTTTCAATGTCGATCACGCTCTGCGCAATGAGCTCCTGGGCCAGTCCCAGCTCGCTGATGCGGGACCCGAAGATTTCCCTCCGGCCGGTGCGGTCCAGCGCAATGTCCAGCGACCGGCGGGCCAGCCCAAGCCAGCGCATGCAGTGTGTGAGCCGGGCAGGGCCCAGCCGGACCTGGGCGTATTTGAAGCCCAGACCCACTTCGCCCAGCACTGCGGAGTCCGGGACAGCGCAGTCCTCGAAGTACACGTGCGGGTGGCCGCCGCCGATGGTCCGGTCGATGGTGTGGATCAGTTCCCCGACGCGCACGCCGGGATTGTCCATGTCCACCAGGAACATGGTGGCGCCTGCGGGGGTATCGCCGTCGGCCTCGGTCCGGGCCATGACGATGCAGAAGCCGGCACCGATTGCACCGGAGGTGAACCGTTTGTGGCCGTTGATGAGCCAGGTGCCGTCGCCCTTCCGGGCGGTGGTCTGCAGCGCGTCCGGATCGGAGCCGGCGCCCGGGTGCGGTTCGGTCATGCCGAAGCAGGAACGTACGTCCCCGGCAGCCAGCGGCACCAGGTACTGCTGCTTCTGCTCCGGGGTGCCGATGAGTTCAAGCATGTGCATGTTGCCCTCGTCCGGTGCCATGCAGTTCAGGGCGGTGGGGCCGATTGGGGAATAACCGGCTTCCTCGAAGATCGCCGGCCAGTCCTGCAGCGGCAGCCCCCGGCCCCCGTACTCCACCGGCACGTGCGGCGCGAAGACCCCGGCGTCCTTGGCGGCCTGCTGCAGGCGGTCCCGCTCTGAGTCGGACAGGGCCTGCCCGGGCACGGGCTCAGCGGGAATCACAACGTCCCGGATGAAGGCGCGGCTGCGCCGGCGGAGGTCTTCCACGGCTTCCCGGCTGACGGCGGTGTGGGCTGGGGCGCTCATCAGGCGGTACCTCCCGCGGCCAGCAGGCCGCCGTCGAGCGTCAGGACCTGCCCGGTGACCCAGGAGGCGTCCGGGGAGACCAGATACGTCACGGCGCTGGCAACGTCTTCGGGTGTGCCCAGCCGGCCCAGCGGATAGGCGCTGGTGACGGCTTCTTCCTTGCCCTCATACAGGGCGCGGGAGAAGCGGGTCTTCACCACAGCCGGGGAGACCGCGTTGACGCGGATCTCCGGCCCGAGTTCGACGGCGAGGGACCGGGTCAGGTGGGACACGGCAGCTTTGCTGATGCCGTAGAGCCCGATGCCCGGTGACGGTGTGTCCCCCGAGACGGAGGACAGGTTGACCACCGATCCGCCCCGTTCGCGGAACCCGAGGCCGGCGTGGGCCACGGTGTCCTGCACCCAGGCGAGGGTACCCAGGACGTTGACTTCGAAGATCTTCCGGGCAGCTTCCAGGTCCATTTCCACCAGCGGACCGAAGACCGGGTTGATGCCGGCGTTGTTGACCAGGATGTCCAGCCCGCCGAATTCCCGGGCGACGGTGTCCAGGACGTCACGGCGGTGATCCGGGTCGTCGGAGGCGCCCGCAACGGCGACGACGGTGCCGTCCGGAAAGCTGTCCGCGGCTTCCTTCAGGGCATCAGCCTTCCGGGCCGTAATGCAGACCCGCACGCCGTGGGACACCAGATCCCGGGCAATGGCGAGTCCGATCCCCCGGCTGGCACCGGTGACGATTGCTGTTTTTCCTTGGAGTTTTCCTTGGAGCCCACGGTCAATTGCCACGGATCATCCTTCCTTTGGGTTCTTCCGCAGTTCCCGGCGGCGGATCTTGCCGGTCTGCGTCTTGGGCAGGTCATCGATCACGTGCACGGACCGCGGGTACTTGTAGGCGGCCAGCCGTTCCTTGGTGAAAGCAATCAGTTCTTCTTCAGTGACCGTGTGACCGGATTTCAGCGAGACGTACGCGACCACGGTTTCGCCCCGGTACGCATCGGGCATCCCGACGACGGCCGCTTCATAGACGGCCGGGTGTTCGTAGAGCACGTCCTCCACCTCGCGCGGCCACACTTTGTAGCCGGACACGTTGATCTGGTCCTTCATGCGGTCCACGATGTACACCCAGCCGGACTCGTCCATCGTGGCGACGTCGCCGGTGCGCAGCCGTCCGCCGGGCATGGTGCGGGCTGTGGCTTCCGGGTTGTTCCAGTAGCCGGGGACGATCTGCGGTCCGGCGAGTTCAAGTTCGCCCTGTTCCCCGGGCGGCAGCGGATTCCCGTCGGCATCGATGATCCGGGCGGTGACGTTGGGCAGCGGCAGTCCGATGGAGAGGCTGCCGCTTGCCGGATCCACCGGTGCCTGCACACCGGGCGGAACGCCGATGACGGCGGACGTCGTCTCGGTCATGCCGAAGATGTTGTGGATGTAGGCACCGAAGCGTTCCTGAAAGGCTTCGACCGTGGATGGCGGGATCGGTGCACCGCCGGAATAGAGGGTCTTGGCGGAGGCGAAGTGTTCGGCTGTGGCGTCCGGAACCTGGTAGATGGCGTTGAAGACCGTGATTGATCCGGTCGTGCAGGTGACCCGGTGCTCGGCGAAGGCGTCCACCACCACCGCCGGATCGGTGCGGTTCACCATGACCAGGGTGGTGTCCGCGAGCAGCGGAGCGGCGGCGTCGATCACGGCGCCCGTGATGTGGAACAGCGGCGCGACGGCAAGCACGGTGTCCCCGGGTTCCAGCCCCATCCAGGCCGAGCAGGTAGCCGCGACGTTCAGGATGTTGCCGTGGGTGTTCATCGCCCCCTTCGGCGCGCCCGTGGTTCCGGAGGTGTATGCCAGCAGCGCGACGTCGTCCTGGTTGATGATGCGGGGCGCCGGGGCGCGGCCGGCGAATTCGGCAATCCAGGCAGTCATGTCTCCGTCCGGGGAGGGCGGCTCCGGTTCCGCGGAGGCAAAGATCCGGGGATCAAAGCGGCTCTGGTACTCCAGTCCGGACGTGGTCAGGATCCATTCCACGGTGCTGCCGGCGGCGGCCGCCGCTGTTGCCGGGTAGAGGGAATCATCGGCGAGAATGCCCCGGGCGCCGGAGTCTTCAATCAGGTGCCGCAGTTCGCGTTCCTTGTACATGGGGTTCATCAGCACGGCGATGGCCCCCAGCTTCCACAGCGCAAGGAACGCAATCACGTACTGGGGAATGTTCTGCAGCTGGATCCCGATCCGGTCGCCGTGCCCGATCCCCCGGTTTTCAAGCGCTGCCGCGAACGCGTCGGAGAGCTCATCGAGTTCCGCGGTGGTGAGCAGGCCGTCGAAATAGGCGAGTGCCGTCCCGCCGGGGTTGGCCCGGACACGGGCCTTCCATGCATCCACCAGCGAGGGGGTTCGGACGTCCAGCGTGGTTGAGAGTCCGGCTGGATAGGCACCGGCCCATGCTGCCGGTCTGAGCGCCATGTCCTCCACTGTCTGCCTGCTTCCCTGTAATGGTTCCGCATCAACCTTGCGAGCGATCGCTCGGTAGAAGTAGTGTGAAGAACGTCACAAGGCAGTGTCAACCCCTTTGGCAACCTAGTGTTTTTCCAAACGTGAAGAGGTCCGATGGCAAAAGCTGCAGCTAAGGAACCGGCCACCGGCTCCACTCTCCCGCCCACTCCCGACTGGCGGGACTACGCAGTGGATGACCTGCCGCCCATGCTCGCCAGTGCCCTCGAGTGCTTTATGGAGCACGGCTACCACGGCACCACCATCCGCCAGCTGGCCGCACGGACCGGCCTGTCAGTTCCCGGGCTCTATCACTACTACCCCTCGAAGCAGGCGCTTCTGGTGGCAATCGCCTCCCATGCCATGAACGACCTGTGGATCCGCAGCGAGCAGGCAATTGCCGAGGCAGGCAGCGACCCGTCACACCAGTTCGACCTGCTGGTTGAATGCCTGGTGCTCTTCCATGCCCGCCGCCGCGGCCAGGCCTTCATAGCCTTCAGCGAGATCCGCAGCCTGGAACCGGACGCCCGGGCTGCGCACATCGCTGCCCGTGACCGGCAGCAGCACCTTATGGACAGAATCCTGGAACAGGGAACGGCCGCGGGCATTTTTGCCGCGCCGCATCCGCGCGAGGCGGGCACCGCCGTCGTGACCATGTGCACCGGCGTCGCACAGTGGTTCCGGTTGGATGGGGAGCTTTCGCCGGAGGAACTCGCTGAGCGCTACCGGGTCATCGCCCGGATGGCCGTGGGCGCACAGCGGGCCTAGGAACCGCTTCCGCCCCGCCGCTCCAGAACGGCCTGGTGGTAGGCCTGGATTTTCGCCAGGGCACCTGAAGCACCGCCTGCGAACAACAGTGGCGAGAAGGCCACCTCCCAGCCGGTGAGTTCCCGGTTCCACTGCAGCATTTCCCGCAGATCGTGCTGCGGGAGGGAGCGCAGGGCATCGGCTCCACGGCGGCCCACAAAGATTCCGGCGGACGGGAGGCTGGCGCCCGCCAACTGTCCTCCTTTTGCGGCGCCCCGCGCCAGCCGAAGCTGCTCCGACGTAAAGGATGCAGCGTAGCGTTCGCAGGACTTCATCCGAATGCCGAGTACTTCGGTTCCGCCGGATGCGCCCGGAACCCGGCCCATTCCGGCCGCTTCGAAATCTGCCCAGGGAAGGAACCCGCCGGAGTGCACCCGGATTCCCTCCGGGGTCAGCGTCAGAAGTGCCGGTTCCCGCAGGCTTTTCCAGAGCGCATAGCCACCGCAGAGACCGAAAAAGATGACAGCCGCCAGCCCGGTAAGCTTTCCGGCCCAGCCGTCATCCAGAAGCAGGGAAACCCCAATAGCCACAAAGGCTGCGCAGCCCAGGACGAGGGTAGCCAGACCCCTACGGGACCTTCCCAGCGCGAGCGGCTTCATTCCCGGGTCGGCGGACCCTTGGGCATTTTCTGCTGCGCCGGTCATTTCCCCGCCCGTCGCCATCCGGTATCTGTCGCGGGATTATCCTACGACGGCGGTGCCGGGGCCCCCAGCGTGAAGTCAGGCGTAGAGCTCGTCCAACAGTGCCAGGCCGCGCCGGGCCCAGGCAATTTCCGACTCCGCACGGGCAGTAAGCCCTTCATACGTGAACCGCTTGAACGCTGCCACCCGGCTGTGGTCATCGGCAGGGACCGTGGCGAGACGGCGGTTGAGCATGTCCGAGGTGCCGCCGTCGATCTCCTGGATCTTCTGCTGCCACTGGATCAGCCGGGCACCGTAATGCTCCGCGTGGGCCTGGAGCTGGCTTCGGGCGGACTCCGGATCGGCCCATTCCAGGTACGCCGCCTTCAGGTGCATTGGATCACGCTCGCGGGGATAGTCCAGCTGGGTGTTGATCCAGTTCCGGAACGCTTCCCGGCCCGCGTCGGTCACGTGGTACTGCCGCTTGCGCCCCTTGGTTCCCCAGGCGACTTCCTCACCCTCCAGCAGGCCGTCACGCTCCATCCGGCGCAGCTCCGGATAAATCTGCGAATCCGGTGCATGCCAGACGTACCCAACGGAGGATTCGAACTGCTTGTACAGGTCGTAGCCGGTCATGGGTTCCACGTTCAGCAGCGCCAGCAGTGCGTACCGAAGGCTCATAACGGCCTCTTTCTTAACAGAAATTCCTTGCCTAACCACTATAGACATAGATACTGTGGCGCATGTCACAAACCCTCTATGTTGATAGTTAGTTATACCGCCGCATCAGACCTTCAGGGCACCGTGGATCACCGCGATGTTTTCTACAGCGAACGCCAGCAGCGCGCACGGGAAAAAATGTGCTGCTGCGTCTCACGCGCTGTCACAGAACCCCCTGCCAGGCCCGGAATTTCCGGACTTCAGCCGTCTCCCGCCGTCGTCACTATTGAGGTCTCCTAAACAGTTCTGTGATACGTCTTACGAAGGCGCGGCGGCTACCTGCCTGAGCAGGCATGAAGCCGCGCATTCGTATAGATTGAACTGAGCATTCCGCATAACGGAATGGTCGGTGAGTCACCGAATTACTTTGAGGGGACCCCGCCCTCAACCGAGAGGCTGCATATGAGCGTCAGTGAAGACAGAACGGACATCCTCAGCGGGCTGACCAGCCAGCTGCCGGACCGTGACCCGGAAGAGACCGCGGAATGGATTGAATCCCTTGACGAGCTGATTCGCTCGCAGGGCACCGAGCGTGCACAGTTCATCATGCGTTCACTGCTCCAGCGGGCAGGTTCCCGCTCCGTTGGTGTACCCATGGTGACCACCACCGACTACGTCAACACCATCCCGGTGGACCAGGAACCCGAGTTCCCCGGCGATGAAGAAATCGAACGCCGCTACCGCGCCTGGCTGCGCTGGAACGCCGCGATCATGGTGCACCGCGCCCAGCGCCCGGGCATCGGCGTCGGCGGCCACATCTCCACCTATGCCGGTGCCGCCACCCTGTACGAAGTGGGCATGAACCACTTCTTCCGCGGCAAGGACCACCCCGGAGGCGGCGACCAGGTCTTCTTCCAGGGCCATGCCTCCCCCGGCGTCTACGCCCGCGCCTTCCTTGAAGGCCGCCTGAGCGAGGAAGACCTCGACGGATTCCGGCAGGAGAAGTCCCGCGAAGGACACGCCCTGTCCTCCTACCCGCACCCGCGGAACATGCCCGAGTTCTGGGAGTTCCCCACCGTTTCAATGGGCATTGGCCCCATGAACGCCATCTACCAGGCCCAGTCCAACCGTTACCTGCACAACCGCGGGCTCAAGGACACCTCCGACCAGCACGTCTGGGCGTTCCTGGGCGACGGCGAAATGGACGAGCCGGAATCGCGCGGCCTGCTCCAGCTCGCCGCCAACGACAAGCTGGACAACCTCACCTTCGTGGTCAACTGCAACCTGCAGCGCCTCGACGGACCCGTCCGCGGCAACGGCAAGATCATGCAGGAACTGGAAGCCTTCTTCCGCGGCGCCGGCTGGAACGTCATCAAGGTTGTCTGGGGCCGCGAGTGGGACTCGCTGCTGGAAAAGGACAACGACGGCTCGCTGGTGGACATCATGAACTCCACGCTCGACGGCGACTACCAGACCTATAAGGCCGAGTCCGGCGGATTTGTCCGTGAGCACTTCTTCGGCAAGACCCCGCAGACCAAGGACATGGTTGCGGACCTGAGCGACCAGGAAATCTGGAACCTCAAGCGCGGCGGGCACGACTACCGCAAGGTTTACGCCGCATACAAGGCTGCCACGGAGTTCAAGGGCAAGCCGACGGTTATCCTGGCGCACACGGTCAAGGGCTACGGCCTGGGCACGCACTTCGAGGCGCGCAATGCCACACACCAGATGAAGAAGCTGACGCTGGAGGACCTGAAGGCCTTCCGCGACCACCTGCGCATCCCCATCTCGGATGAGCAGCTGGAAGCCGATCCGTACCAGCCGCCGTACTACCACCCGGGAGCTGACTCTCCGGAGATCAAGTACCTGCTGGAACGCCGCCGGGAACTGGGCGGCAACGTGCCCGAACGCCGGGAGAAGCATGCACCGGTGAAGCTGCCGGAGGCCTCGGCCTACGAGGTAGCCAACCGCGGCTCCGGCAAGCAGCTGGCGGCCACCACCATGGCCTTCGTCCGGCTGCTCAAGGACCTGATGCGGGACAAGGAATTCGGCAAGCGCATTGTGCCGATCATCCCCGATGAGGCCCGCACCTTCGGCATGGACTCGTTCTTCCCGACGGCGAAGATCTACAACCCCAAGGGGCAGAACTACCTCTCCGTGGACCGGGACCTCGTCCTGGCCTACAAGGAGTCCCCGCAGGGCCAGATTGTGCACGTGGGCATCAACGAAGCCGGTTCCATTGCAGCGTTCACCGCTGCCGGTTCCGCCTACGCCACCCACGGCGAGCCGCTGATCCCGGTCTACGTGTTCTACTCGATGTTCGGATTCCAGCGCACCGCCGACTACATCTGGGCAGCAGCTGACCAGATGGCACGCGGCTTCCTGATCTCCGCCACCGCCGGCCGCACCACCCTCACCGGTGAAGGTCTACAGCATGCCGACGGGCATTCCCCGATCCTGGCCTCCACCAACCCCGCGGTGAAGACCTACGATCCGGCATACGGCTACGAGATCGGGCACATCATGCGCCGCGGCCTCGAAGAGATGTACGGAGAGGACTCCGAAGGCCGGAACCTGATCTACAACATCATGGTTTACAACGAGCCGATCCTGCAGCCCAAGGCACCGGAAGACCTGGACGTTGAAGGCGTTATCAAGGGCATCTACAAGGTCTCTTCCTCCGACGCCGAAGGCCCCAAGGCCCAGCTGCTCGCTTCCGGCGTGGCAGTTCCGTGGGCCCTGGAGGCACAGAAGCTGCTCGCCAGCGACTGGGGAGTTTCCGCAGACGTCTGGTCAGTAACGTCCTGGAACGAACTGCGCCGCGACGGCCTGGCTGCCGAGGAAGAAGCCTTCCTCAACCCCGGCTCCGAACCGCGCGTACCGTTCGTGACCCGGCAGCTGGCCGGAGCTGAAGGACCGATTGTGGCCTCCACGGACTACATGAAGGCCGTTCCGGACCAGATCCGCCAGTTCCTGCCGAACGACTTCGCGTCCCTGGGTGCTGACGACTTCGGTTTCGCTGACACCCGTGCAGCGGCCCGGCGCTACTTCAAGATCGACAGCCACTCCATGGTGGTCAAGACCCTGCAGCTGCTTGCCGGCCGCGGCGAAGTCGATGCTGAAGCCCCGCGCCTGGCAATGGAGAAGTACGACCTGCTCAACGTAAACGCAGGCACCAGCGGCAACGCCGGCGGCGACGCCTAGGCTGCATCGCCTTAAAACAAGAGAGGGGCGCGACCCGGTGGGGGGGTTCGGGGCGGGCGGGGGGTGGTGGG
>NZ_JAXIOM010000058.1:0-23269 GCF_049311025.1 Arthrobacter sp. 3Tela_A | reverse complement strand
ACCCCCGCCGCCGCCGGGGCGGGGGGGTTCCGGCTGTCTTTATTCTGCGGAGGACCCTGCCGTCAGCGCGAGCTGCCGGAACCGGAGCCGGAATCGTCATGGCCGGAGCCGTGACGCCCGGAATCATGGTGACCCGATCCGTGTTCCGAACCTGCATCACCTTCCGACCCGGCGGACATGGTCCGTCCGGAGGCGTCTTCCACTTCTGTGTCGATTTTCTCCTTGCGTACGTCCCCGGAGACGGTTTCCGACCCGGTGACGGTTTCGGTATCCAGCCGCACCCGCTCCACCGGTTCGGTGTGCTTTTGCACGACTGGCTCCTCTGCGTGCAGCGTGACTTCGTATTCGTCCTCACGCATCTCCGGTCCGCTCATGGCGGCGTCACGGTTCGCGTCCGTGATCGGCTCGCGCTCGATCACCACTTCCTCATGGCTGACCGGCACCTGCGTGGTGACAGTGTCCGTCACCGTGTACTTCCGCAGCCGGGCCCGGCCGGTCTCATGGCGTTCGGTACCGACGTCGAGCCGCTCCTCCGACCGCGTCATGGCGTCATCGATGCCGGAGCGGGACCCGGAGCTGTCCGAAAAGCCTGTGGTGCCGGATTGGCCGGTACCGGAACCCATGCCTGAGCCGGAACCCGAACCTGAACCCGAGCCGGAGCCTGATCCGGAACCCACTCCGGAGCCGGACTGCGTGTCATCCACCAGGCCGGAACGGCCGTGGCCGGTCCCGGAAATAGTCTCCGTATCGGACTCAATCAGAGTGTCCGTGCCGGCATCAGCGTCCAGCGAATCGGCGTCGGAAGTCCCGTCGTCATACGTGAAGCCGTAGTAGCGGTAGAGCGTGACTTCTTCCTCGGCGCTGATGGAGCCGTCGCTGGCGATCTGCGGGGCGTTCTTGACCTCATCCTTGGAGTAGGGCACCAGCACGTCGATGCCCTCGACGGTGGCCTCGCTGAGCGGGACAAACGTCTCACTCGTTCCGAACAGGCCCGTGTTCACCGTGACCCACGCCGGTTCGTTGGTCTGGTCATCGAGGTAGAACGTTCCCACGGATCCGATTTTGTCGCCGTTGGGACCCAGTACGTTCCCCGAAGCGGCCATGAGTCCTTCGACTTGCTCGTTGCTGATCATCGTGTTTTCTCCTTCGGCAGCGAATCTGCGCCGGGGTCCGGCACAGCGATCACGATTCTCGAGCCGGGATCCGGTCCAGCCGCTTCCGCCCGCAGCGCCTAAATCGCCATGCCGGGCGGGTAACCGCCCGGGACGGCACCGTTTCACCGGTGCCGGTCCCGGCTCCTATGGCCATTTCTCCGGCCGGGCCTGAATTGCCAAGCCTACTTATCATTCCACTGCCTGAGTGCAGGCGCGTCAATAGGAAACCGGGTACGCCCGGGCATGGGATCAAAGGAGCGGTGGACATGGCTCCGGCATGGGAAAACGAAGCGGAGCCTGTGGGAAAGAGGAGGTTAGAGCGAATCCTGCAGCGACTCGCGGACCTGCTTGCGCAGTACCTTGCCCAGCATGGACTTGGGCAGTTCGTCGATCGCCACGATGCGCCTCGGGACCTTGTACGGAGTCAGCCGCTCGCGGCAAAAGGCCCGCAGGGCCTGCTCATCGAGTTCCGTGTCAGGCTGCATAACGACGGCGGCAACCACCTGCTCACCGCCGGCACCGCGGGGCAGGCCCACGACTGCGACGTCTGAGATGGCCTGGTTGCTGCGGATGACTTCCTCCACCTCGGACGGGGATACGTTGAAGCCGCCGGTGATGATCAGTTCCTTGCGGCGGTCCACGACCTTCACGAATCCGTCTTCGTCAACGGTGACGATGTCCCCGGTGCGAAGCCAGCCGTCCTCGGTGAGGATCTCTTCGGTTTCCTCCGGGTTGTTCCAGTATCCGGAGAACACCTGCGGTCCGCTGATCAGCAGCTCGCCCGGCTCGCCCTGAGGGACGTCACGGGAGAGATCGTCCGGATCCGCGACGCGCATGCGGGTGCTGGGGAACGGCACGCCGATGGTGCCGTTCCGGCGGGTCTCAGCGAACGGGTTGCCCAGTGCCACCGGGGAGGATTCGGTCAGCCCGTAGCCCTCCACCAGCAGGCCGCCGGAGACTTCCTCCCAGATTTCAACCGTCTTGGGTGAGAGGGTCATGGCGCCGGAAATGGCGAAGCGGATCGTGGAAATGTCGATTCCGCGCTTCTTTGACTCGATGGCCACCTTCTCGTAGATCGGGGGCACGGCACAGAAGACGGTGGGCTTGGACTTCTTCGCGGCGTCCAGGACCAGATCGACGTCGAACTTCGGGAAAAGCACCAGGCGTGAGCCCGTGAGCATGGCGAACGTCAGGTAAAGCGTCAGGCCAAAGGCATGGAACATCGGCAGCACACCGTAGATCACTTCCTCGCCTTCTTTGGCCCCGTGCATCCAGGCCTGGCCCTGCAGCGCGTTCGAGCGGAGGTTGTAATGCGTGAGCATGACACCCTTGGGGATTCCGGTGGTGCCGGAGGTGTACTGCAGGGCAGCGAGGTCCTTCACAGCGGGCTTGGGATGCTGCGGATCGATCGGGTCGTTGGCGAGCAGCTTCTCCCAGGGGATCGTGTTCTCGGTCCTGGTCGTCAGGCCGGCCCGGGTGCGGCGGATCGAGGGGATGGGCAGGCGCAGGCCAATACGCTTCAGCCGGGGCATGGCCTTGGTGATGTCCACGGAGATAATGCTGGGCACGGCGAGGTCGTCCGGGAAGTCCTGGATCTTCTCGACTGCCTTGTCCCAGACGATGGCGACCTGGGCACCGTGGTTTTCGAACTGGTGGCGCAGCTCGCGCTCCGTGTAGAGCGGGTTGTGTCCGACGACTACGCCGCCCAGGCGCAGCACCGCGTAAAAGGCGATGAGGTACTGCGGGCAGTTGGGCAGGATGATGGCCACCCTGTGCCCCTTCTTCACGCCGAGCTTACGCAGCCCTTCAGCGGCCCGGTTGATCCGGTCGCCCAGCTGCGTGTAGGTGGTTTCGGCACCGAAGAACTCCAGCGCGACCTTGGGCCCAAACCGGGCCACAGCATCCTCCACCATCGCGGTCAGGGATTCGGTCGGCAGTTCGATTTCTGCCGGCACACCGGGCTGGTAGTGCTTTACCCACAGCGGTTCCTGGGCAGCGGTCATGGAAGGAGCTCCTTAGTTTCGGTACTTTCCGACTATATTCCAGTCACCGCATAGGTGGGCAAAGCGCCGTGGAACTCCACCGGTATGCCGGGCTGCCTTCCTGGGCTGGCTATTGGGCGAGTCCACCCAGGTACCGTGCCAGCTGCCGGGGCGCGGAGACCGGTGCCGCGGCGTCGACTACTGCGTTGTAGTTCGTGTTGGTGTTCACGTCATAGGTGAGCACCCGGCCGTCTGCCGCTTCGATGAACTCGATGCCGCAGACCTCCAGGTTCATCCGGCGCGCGAACTCCTCGTACTGGCTGATGATGGGGTGGTCGATGTCCTCCCGCAGGCTAAAGAGCTGGGTGTCCGGGTCCGGTGCGATAGATGCACCCGGCGGCATAATGGGCGTGCCGGTGGCCGGATCGATGGCGCAGGCATCCGCCGGGCAGAGCTGGAAGCCGCCGCGGGCAGTGTCCGCGCGGATGGCGTAAACGAATTTTCCGCCCACGAGTTCCACCCTGCTGATGGACGGTTCCGCTGCCTGGATGAACTCCTGCACCAGGGTGATGCCGTCCTGCGGCTCCTCGAACTCATCCGATGCGACGTAGTCCGCCAGCTCACCGTGGGATTCGAACTTGCGCACGCCCAGTCCCTTGCCGCCCTGGTTGTGCTTGAGGATAAACGGCACCGGGAATTCCTTGGCGGCGGCCAGGATCTGGCTGCGGCCGATCGCGGCGACGGTGCGGGGCGTCTCGATGCCTGCTGCACGCAGGGCTGTGAGCTGGTCCACCTTGCTCATTTCCAGCTCCAGCACCCGGCGGCCGTTGACCGTGCGGCGGCCGTGGGCCTCCAGCCAGGCCAGGACGGCCCGGGCGTAGTCCTTGGACAGGCCATGCCCGCGGGTGTGGGATGAGGCGCTGATCCGGGACCAGAAAATCCCCTCCGGCGGCGCTGCATCCAGGTCCAGAACGCCGTCCGTCAGCAGCCACTCATACACCTCAACACCCTCGGCTTCAAAGGCTTTGGCGAAGGGTGGGAACCACTCGGGATTCTCGTGCAGGGCGTATACGGGCAGTGCCATGGTGAGACCTTTCAAAGCGTTGGAGCGTGAGGGGAAGCCTACTGGATAAAGATGCCGTTGCCCGGGCCGAGGGGCAGATTGAAGACATAAAAGACGGTCAGCACGGCAACCCAGGCTACCCAGAACACCACGGTGAACGGCAGCATCCGGGAGATGACCGTGCCCAGCCCGGCAGCCGGTTCATACCGGCGCAGCATGGTCAGCAGCACGATCATGTACGGGTTCAGCGGGGTGAGTACCTGGGTGGCGGAGTCCCCCACCCGGAACGCCGCCTGCACAAAGGCCGGCTCGTACCCCAGCAGCGCGAACATGGGGACAAACACCGCGGCCATAAGCGTCCACATGGCGGAACCGGAAATGATGAACAGGTTCAGCAGCGAGGCCAGCACTATGAACGCCAGGATCGCCGGGTAACCGGTGAGCCCGATGGATTCCAGCCCGGAGGCTCCCGCGACGGCAATCCAGTTGCCGATCCCGGACCAGTTGAACAGGGCAATGAACTGCCCCAGCACAAAAGCCAGGACCAGGAACCCGCTCATCTCCTTGATGGACTGGCCCATCACCCGGGGAATGTCCCTGGCATGGGGCATGGTTCCGGTTATCCGCCCGTACACCAGGCCGGGAATCACGAACATCACAAACACGATGAAGACTATTGAAGACAGCAGTGGGGAGGAGGGCAGGAACCCGCCGTCCTCATTGCGCCACGGCGAGTTCGGCACCAGCGCTGCCGCGGCAATGATCCCGGCGACGACAGCGCCCACTGCCATGGACCAGCGCAAACCGCGCCGCTCCACCGCAGTCAGGTTCGGATCCAGGACGTCCTCTGCTGCGCTGCTGCCTGCCTCGTCGGGGTCCTGGCTGCGCGGCACAGCCTGCTTTACCAGCCGCGGTTCCAGGACCTTGTCAATCAGGAACCCCGCGGCAATGATCAGCACCGCGGAGGAGGCCACGTTGAAGAAGTAGTTGGAAACCGGGTTCACCGGTGAACCGGGGTTGGGCAGCGAACCGGTCACCGCCGTCGTAATTCCGGCGAACAGCGCGTCCAGCGAGGTGACCAGCATGGAGGTTGAATATCCGGCCCCGGCGGCCGCGAAGCCGCCGAGCAGTCCGGCCACCGGGTGCCGTCCAGCGGCCTTGAACACGAGTGCGGCAAGCGGCGGAATCACCACGAAGGCTGCGTCCGCCATGATGGATCCGGCCACGCCCACCAGCCCGACGGCGTAGGGCAGCGCCCAGCGCGGGGCGGCGCCGAAGGCCCGGCGGATCATGGCAGCGAGCAGTCCGGATTTCTCCGCCACTCCCACCGCCAGCAGGATTGGCAGCACGGTGGCCAGGGGCGGGAAACCAAGGTAGTTCTCCCCCAGCGTGGTGGTCAGCCAGCTCATCCCCTCCGCAGTGAACAGCCCGCGGATGCGGGTGGCTTCATCACTGCCCGGAACGGTGACGCTGACGTTGGCCCAGGCCATGGCCGTGGAGGCAATGGCCACCGCCCCGAAAAGCAGCAGGAACAGGATGAACGGATCCGGCAGCCGGTTCCCTACCCGTTCCACTCCGGCCAGCAGCCGGTCGGTCCTGGAAGTGCGGGCGGCAGCTGGGGCGGCGTTCATAGGGAGTCGTCCTTCGGGTAGTGCGGGATCCTAAGGCGGGGTCTTGATGCGGGGCCTGGGGGCCAGCGTTTTCGACAGCGGTCAGTCGAAGTAGCCGGCGACGTCCACGGGCCCACCGGCGTCTGCAAATTCCTGCGCTGCGGCGCGCTGCAGCTCCGGATCGCAGAAGTAGTCCAGGGCCGTCAGCGCCAGGCCGGCAGCGCCGTCGGCTGCCCCCGTGGCTGCCGCCGGCGATCCCGCAGCAGCGGCGAACTCGCGGGTGTGCAGGGCGACGTCCGGCGCGGAAATCGCGATGAGCGGATGGATTCCAGGGACCCGGTAGCTGACGTTACCGAAGTCAGTCGACGCCGCCAGTGTTTCCGAGACCACTCCGGCGGGCAGCGGGTCGCGTCCGCAGCGGCGCTGGGCGGAGAGCCAGCGGCCGGTCAATGCGCGGCTGGAGCGCACGGGCAGCGACGGCGGTTCCTCGTCCCAGTTAATGTCTGCCCCGGTGCCTGTCATCAGCGCCGCCCCGCGAACGATGTCTTCGATTCGGCCGCTCAGCTCCCTCAGCGTCTCGGGATACTTGGAGCGGGCATAGAACTTCATTTCGGCGAACTCCGGAATGATGCTGGGGCGCTCACCGCCCTCCGTGACGACGGCGTGGATCCGGTCCGACGGCGGCATCTGCTGGCGCAGCAGGCCTACGCCCTGATAGGCAAGCGTGGCGGCGTCGAGCGCATTGCGGCCCATAAAGGGCTGGGCGGAGGCATGCGCCGCAACCCCGTGGAACCGCACTGTGAGCACCCGCCGGCCCAGCCAGACCTGGTCCACCACATCTGTTCCCAGCGGGTGCACCATCATGGCTGCGTCCACCCCGTCCAGGGCGCCGTTTTGAATCATGACTTCCTTGCCGGAATAGCCCTCCTCCGCTGGCGTGCCGAGGAAGACCACCGTGCCGGGGAATGCGTCCGGATCATCCCGCAGGGTTTCGGCCAGGACCAGGAAAGCCCCCGCACCGGCAGCGGCAATGACGTTGTGCCCGCAGGCATGGCCGATGCCGGGAAGAGCATCGTATTCACCCATGATGGCCACCACCGGAGTACCGGAGCCTGCCTGCGCACGGACCGCGGTGTCCAGCCCGTGGACCCCCACTGCGGCGTCGAATCCGTGCCCTTCCAGAAGGTCCGCCACCCGGCGGGCACTACGGTGTTCCTGATAGGCGGTTTCCGGGTCCTGATGCAGCTGCGCAGCCAGGTCTGCCAGCTCCGGAGCCAGTGCATCAACACGTTTCAGGACGGCGTCTGCGAGCGCTTCCGGGGCACCGGCAAAGGGGGATTCCTGGTGCTGGACGTGCCCGCGGCGGAACTGCGTTTCCTTATCCAGGTAGTCCAGGTACAGAGTGCTTGGCTGCGTTGGATCAGTCATGGTGGCCACCCTATGACTGATCCGGAGCTGCTGCCTATCGCTGCCGGTTTGTCCCGGACCGGGGGTTCCGGTGCTGGCGGGGTCCCGGTTAGGATTCGCTCCGGTCTCGGGTTCCCGCCGGAAGCGAGCCTACCGCCCGCGGCCGCCGATCCGTGCAACCAGGCCCTGCGGCCCGCGGCTCCCCACCGCGGCGAGCACCTTGTACCGCTTCGACGGCACCGAGACTCCCTTGCCGGCGAAGGCGTCCGCGAGGCCCTCGCGCACCACCCGTTCCGCGTCCAGCCACATCCACCTGGGGTAGAGCGTCTTGTCCATCTGCATCCGCTGGTGGAACTCGGTGTGCACAAAGCCCGGACAGACGGCAGTCACCGAGATGCCCCGCACTGCGTAATGCAGGTTGGCCCAGCGGCTGAAGTTGATGACCCAGGCTTTCGCCGCACTGTATGTTCCGCGGGGAATGAACCCTGCAACAGAGGCAACATTGATAATCCGTCCTCCCCCGCGTTCCAGCATGGAGTTCACTGCGGCGTGGCTTAGCTGCAGCGGCGCCTGGACCAGCACCGCCAGATGGTCCACCTCGGTTTGGACCGGGTTGGCATGGAAGTCGTTCTTCAGACCGTACCCGGCGTTGTTGACCAGCACAGCGACGTCGGGCTGCCCCACCCGCGCGGCGACCTTCTCCACGCCGTCCTTCGTTGAAAGATCCGCGGGAAGCACTGACGCTTCAACCTGGTAGCGGGACGAGAGCTCTTTGGCCTTGGCCTCAAGACGCTCTTCGTCCCGTGCGGTCAGAACTACGTTGTAGCCGCGTTCTGCCAGGGCACGGGCAAACTCTGCGCCCAGTCCTGCGGTAGCTCCGGTGATTACAGCCGTTTCAGTCATTGGGACAGCCTGCTATGCCTGCGGGGGTTTGGCAATGCAGACATTCGGCGCGGCGTTGCCTCCCCGACGAGGCGTTCCTACGGTGGGAGGACGGACCCGACCCCGGGTGCCTTCCTTGTCAGGAGTGCCATGGATTTCCAGGCCGTCCATCCGTTTCCCTATGCCGACCGCGCCGATGCCGGGAGGGTGCTGGCAGCCGCCTTGGAACCTTACCGGGGCAGGACCGGTCTGCTGGTGCTGGGCCTTCCCCGCGGCGGGGTCCCGGTGGCGGCCGAGGCCGCTGCTGCCCTCCGCGCCGAACTGGATGTGGTGCTGGTGCGCAAGGTTGGCCATCCCCGCCAGCCGGAGCTCGCAGCCGGAGCGGTGGCTGAAGCAGGCGGTGCCGCCGCGGAAGTCTGGAACGAGGCGATCGTGCAGGCGTGGCTTTCCGCCGCCGGCGCCCGCGGGCAGGCGGATCTGGACACCGTTCTGGAGGCTGAGCGCGGCGAACTTCAGCGCCGGGCACAGGCTTACCGCGGCGGCCGCAGCCCACGGGACATCCGGGGGCGCCCGGTGATCGTCGTCGACGACGGCATTGCCACCGGTGCGACCATGCGAGCCGCCCTCACCGCGGTCCGCAGCCTGGATCCGGGCTGGCTGGTGGCAGCGGCTCCGATGTCCTGCGCTGGCGCAGATGCAATCACTGCTGCGGCAGACGACGTCGTCATCCCCTGGCCGGACAGCGCGCTGCCCGCCGTAGGGTCCGCCTACCGCCGCTTCGGGCAGACCAGCGAGGACGAGGTGCGTTCCCTGCTGGGCATCACTTGAGAGTTGCGCTCCGAGTCCTGAAACCGCCCGTCCGTGCTGGTCTGGGGCAGGAGCCAGGAGGATAATCCGAAGGGCTTGGGGACAGGATTTCCGAGAGCTTGGGAGGCTCGAAATGTCCATGACCAACGGTGCTTTCTACGGCGGGGGAGGACTCGGCCTGGATACCAGCGAACTCTCTGCCCGAACCATCTCCGCAGTACGGACAGGTTTCGGCGTTGTGGGCGCCGTGTCCCTGATTCTTGGCCTGCTGGTTCTCTTCTGGCCGGGGGCCACGCTGTCGGTCATCGCGTTCTTCTTTGGCCTGTATTTCCTGATCTCCGGCGCCCTAAGGGTCGTTAGCGGAATCGCCGCCCCGCTGACTCCGGGCTTGCGGGTGCTGAGCATCATTGTGGGGCTGCTGCTGTTTATTGTGGGCATCGTCGCGATCCGCAACCCGCTCTCCTCCCTGGCCGTGCTTGGCATGCTGGTGGGCATCGCCTGGATTATTGAAGGCATCATGGCACTGGCGGAGACCGAGTCCGGCGGATCGCGCTGGTACGCGATCACCTTTGGCATCCTGAGCATTGTGGCCGGCATTGTGGTGCTCTTCCTGCCGGTTGAGTCCCTTGCCGCCCTGGTGATCTTCGGCGGCATCTTCCTGGTGGTCCTGGGAGTGGTGCAGCTGGTCCGGGCGATCACCTTCGGGCGGGGAAGCGTCCGTACGGCCTGATTCCCGGCGACCCCCCGCCTGACCTGCGGTTTCAGGCAGTGCCCAGCGGCCTTCCAGCAGCTGTTAACACAGCCCTAACCTGACGGCGCTGCCGGCTGTAACACAGCAGCTCCTACGCTAAGGACAGCGGTGGGGGCCCCCGCCCCCCCCCCCCCCCGCCCCGCCCCCCGCGGCCGCTCCGCACCCGGATTGGAGCCGCTCCATGGATTCAGGAAATACGGCCTGGCTGCTGGCCAGCTCGGCGCTGGTGTGCCTGATGATTCCCGGCATCGCCTTCTTCTACGGCGGAATGGTTGGATCACGCCGGATCCTCAACATGATGATGATGTGTTTTGGCAGCGCCAGCCTGGTCGCTGTTCTGTGGGTGCTGTTCGGGTATTCCGCAGCCTTCGGCAACTCGCTGACTCCGCTCGGAGTCCTCGGCAACCCGCTGGAATTCTTCGGCTTGGACAGCCTGCTGACCGAAGATCCGGCGGCTGCCCTGCCGGCAGCCCTCTTCGCGGCCTTCCAGCTGATGTTTGCCTGCGTGACGACGGCGCTGGTCGCCGGGGCAGCGGCAGGCCGGATGAAATTCGGGGCCTGGATGGTCTTCGCAGGACTCTGGGCTGCCCTGGTTTACTTCCCGGTGGCGCACTGGGTCTTCGCGTTCAGCAGTGAGGACGGCAGCGTCACCGGCGGCTGGATTGCCAACAGCCTGGGTGCGATCGACTTTGCCGGCGGCACCGCCGTGCACATGAACGCCGGCGTCGCGGCCCTGGCCCTGGCTCTGGTCCTCGGCCGCAGCCGCGGCTGGCCGCACGTTATCACGCAGCCGCACAACCGGCCCCTGGTCATCCTGGGCGCGAGCCTGCTCTGGGTGGGCTGGTACGGCTTCAACGCCGGGTCCGCACTCAGCGCAGGGCACACCGCCGCCGTCGTTTTCCTGAACACCGCTGTTGCCGCGGCAGCCGGGCTGCTCGGCTGGGCGCTGATGGAACGGCTGCGGCTGGGACGATCCTCCACCCTGGGGGCAGCCTCCGGGCTGATCTCCGGCTTGGTTGCCATTACCCCCGCCTGCGGCGCCGTCAGCCCGCTGGGAGCCGTGGCAATCGGCGCGATCGCCGGGCTGGTTTGCTCACTGGCGATCGAGCTGAAGTTCCGGCTCGGCTATGACGATTCGCTCGACGTCGTTGGCGTGCACCTGGTGGGCGGCGTGATCGGCACCCTGCTGATCGGTTTCTTTGCCACGGCGGCTGCCCCGAACGGCGTCAGCGGCCTCTTCTACGGCGGCGGCTGGTCCCTGCTGGGGATTCAGGCGGTGGCGACGGTTGCCGTCCTGGCTTACTCGTTCGTGCTCACCTGGGCGATCGCGAAGGTCCTGGACATGGTGATGGGGCTGCGGGTTCCGGAGGAGCACGAAGTCCGGGGCATCGACATGGCCGCGCACTCGGAGTCTGCCTACCTGAACGAAGAGGAACCCGCAGAGCTGGGCGCTCCGGTCCGGCCCTAGAGCCTTCCTCTCCCCCCCATCGACATGACAGAAACTGCCCGTAGAAACCGCCCGTTCTAACGAGCAGTTTCTGTCATCTCGTTTAGTGGGTGTGGGTCAGGCCGGGGAGAGGCCCTCTTCCTGGCGCAGGTAGGTCTCCAGCAGCTCGCGGGCATGCGCGGTGTCCGGCCCTTCCTTCTCCAGCGCCTCCATCATGTCCTGCCCCTTGCTGCGCCCGGCAGGGAACGGGGGCAGCAGCGGCACATCCGGATCGGAAAGCACTTCGATCAGCACGGGCCGGTCCGCGTCGAGGGCCGCATCCCAGGCCGGACCGATCTGCGCCGGATCCTCCACCCGGATACCCTGCAGCCCCAGCAGCTCGGCGTAACGGGCATAGGAGAAGTCCGGCAGCGCCTGGCTCTGCTCGAAGCGCGGGTCGCCTTCCATTTCGCGCTGCTCCCACGTCACTTCGGCCAGCTCACGGTTGTTCAGCACCATAAGCACAAACCGGGGGTCAGCCCAGCGCGGCCAGAGCCTGCTGACGGTAATCAGTTCGGACAGTCCGGCCATCTGCATGGCACCGTCTCCGGAGAGCGCCACCACCGGCCTGTCCGGGGCGGCCAGTTTTGCCGCCAGCCCGTAGGGGATTGAGCAGCCCATGCTCGCCAGCGTGCTGGACAGGTGCGCCGGCACCCCGGCGGGCAGGCGCAGCTGCCGGGCGTACCAGTAAACGCTGCTTCCGACGTCGACGGCCACCTGCGCGTTGTCCGGCAGCCGGCTGCTCAGCTCCCGCACCGCCAGTTCCGGGTTCACCGGGTTCGCCGGGGTGGCCGCCCGTTCTGCGGCCAGCTGGTGCCAGTCCTGCACGGCGGTTTCGACTGCGGTGCGCCAGCCGGATCCGCTGCGCTCAGTGACCAGCGGGAGCAGTCCTTCCAGGGCGGCTGCGGCGTCGCCGGTGACCGCCATCTCGACCGGGTACCGGTTGCCGATCGCGGCCGCATCGACGTCGATCTGCACGGCCCGCGCGGCCCCGGGCGGCGGATAAAACTCGGTCCAGGGGTCATTGGAGCCGATGATCACCAGGGTGTCGCACTCCCCCAGCACGTACCCGCTGGCGCTGGTACCCAGATGCCCCATCACCCCGGCCGCCAGCGGATGGGACTCATCCACGTACGGCTTGCCCATCAGCGACGTCGTGATCCCGGCACCGGTCTTCTCCGCGAGTGCCTTGACCTGGGGCCAGGCTCCCCGGGCCCCCTGGCCGACCAGGAAAGCCAGACGGGAACCGTCGTTGATCACCGCTGCTGCGGCCTCAAGGTCTGCGGGGGCCGGCACCAGGTTCGGCGGACTCCAGACCGGTGCACTGGTGACAATCCCGTGCTCCTGGTCCAGTTCCGGGGCGGGCGCCTGCTGGACGTCGTGCGGAATGATGACGACGGCGGGGGCCCGGTCGGCGAGCGCCGCTTTGAAGGCCCGGTCCAGGACCAGCGGCAGCTGTTCGGGACTGTTGACCTGCTGACGGAAAGAGGAGGCGACGTCGCGGGTGAGGTTCAGCAGGTCGATTTCCTGCATATAGGCCGACCCCAGAACACTGCGGGACTGCTGGCCGATGATTGCAACCACTGGAACGCTGTCCATCTTCGCGTCGTACAGTCCGTTGAGCAGATGGACGGCGCCGGGTCCCTGGGTGGAGAGCATTACGCCGGGCTGGCCGGTGTACTTGGCGTGGCCCACGGCCATAAAGGCGGCGTTTTCTTCGTGCCGGGCCTGCACGAACTCCGGGGACCCGGACCGGCGGAGGGCACCGAGCACGGTGTTGATCCCATCCCCGCTGTAGCCGAAGATCCGGTCTACGCCCCAGGCCTGGAGACGTTCGACGATCACATCTGCAACGAGCCGTTCTGCCATGGAAACCTCCATTAGTCAGCATGCTTACGGGTTTGACAGTCACTATTTCACGCGCCGCCCGCGGGAGCCAAGCAGGCCTGGACCGCCCCAGAGCGGCGAGCGCCGTCACATGACGTGACGCACATCACTTCTGGCGTACTCTTGGGGCCACTTCCTTCCAGTTCCAACCAGCACCCAGCCACCATCAAGACCTAGGAGCAGTTATGTCCCTCCTCACCACCTCCGATTGGCACGGCAAGATCAACACGGGCTCCTGGACCGCCGGCTCCGGCGGCACCATGGACGTCATTGAACCGGCAACCGGCGCCAGCCTCGGATCCGTCGGTGCCGCGAGCCGCGAGGATGTCCTTGCAGCCGCGACGCGTGCCGCAGCAGCCCAGCAGGAGTGGGCGCGGACCAAGCCCGAAGAACGGGCGGCGGTACTGCGCCGGGCCGGCATGCTCTTTGAAGAACATGCCGAGGAAATCCAGGGCTGGATTATCCGGGAAACCGGCGGCATCGGCGCCAAGGCCGGACTGGAGACCCATGTTGCCGCCAATGAGTGCTTCGATGCGTCGGCCCTTCCGGCCCACCCGGCGGGAGATGTGCTGACCAGCAACGAAGACCGCTGGTCCTTCGCACGGCGCCGGCCGGCCGGCGTCGTCTCCGTCATTTCCCCGTTCAACTTCCCGCTGATCCTCTCGATCCGCTCCGTAGCCCCTGCCCTGGCACTCGGCAACGCCGTGCTCCTCAAGCCAGACCCCCGCACCACCGTCTCCGGAGGCGTCTCGATCATGCGGGTCTTCGAAGAAGCGGGGCTGCCTGCCGGACTGCTCCAGCTGCTCCCCGGAGGGACCGACGTCGGGCAGGCACTGGTGGAGGCACCGGAAGTCCGCGTTATTTCCTTCACCGGCTCGACGGCGGCAGGCCGGAAGGTGGGCGAGGCCGCAGGCAGGCTGCTGAAGCGGGCCCACCTTGAACTGGGCGGCAACAATGCACTGATTGTGCTCCCGGGAGCGGATCTGGACCTGGCGGCGTCAGCCGGCGCCTTCGGATCATTCCTTCACCAGGGCCAGATCTGCATGACCACAGGCCGGCACCTGGTCCATGAATCACTGCTTGAGGACTACACCTCGCGGCTGGCGGACAAGGCAAAGAACCTTCCGGTGGGTGACCCGGCCAGCGGACAGGTGGCCCTCGGCCCGATCATCGACGAGCGCCAGCGGGACAACATTGACCGGCTGGTCCGGGAAGCGAAGGACGCCGGGGCACAGATCGCCGCGGGCGGGACCTATGAGGGACTGTTCTACTCCCCCACCGTGCTGACCGGCGTGACACCGGACAACCCGGCCTGGACCCAGGAGATCTTCGGCCCGGTGGCACCAGTGCTTTCCTTCACCTCCCTGGAGGAAGCCATCGCGCTGACCAACGCCTCGGAGTACGCACTCTCCGTGGGGATCCTCGGCGAGGTGGGACTGGCCATGGAAGTCGCCGACCGGGTGGTGTCCGGCAAGGTGCACATCAACGAGCAGACAGTCTCCGACGAGGCGAATTCACCGTTCGGCGGCATGGGCGCATCGGGCACCGGCTCACGCTTCGGCGGCGCCGCGGCCAACATCGATGCCTTCACGGAAATCCAGTGGCTGACCGTTCGGCCGCAGATCGCTCCGTACCCCTTCTAGTCGCGCCTGCCCGGGGTTCGGGGGGGGGGGGGTCCCGCCCCCCCCCGGCCCCCGAGGCCGGCACCTAGCGCTGGCGGACCGAGTGACCGCTGATGATCGAGACGCGGTTGAAGGCGTTCATGGCCACCGTTGCCCAGCTGAGCACGGAGAACTGCTCCGGGGTCAGCTGTCCGCGGTATTTCGCGAAGACCGCTTCCCGGTCTTCGCCGGCGGGCAGGTGCGTCAGCGCTTCAGCCAGCCCCAGGGCCGCCCGTTCCGTTTCATCGAACAGGTCAGTGTCCCGCCAGGCGGGCAGCACGGCCAGCCGCTGTTCGCTCTCCCCGGCTTCACGCGCCTGCCGGGTATGCAGGTCCAGGCAGAAGGCACAGCCGTTGAGCTGGGAGACACGCAGGTTGACCAGCTCCATGACGATTCTGCCCAGCCCCGCCTCTTCAGCGGCACTGCGGATGGCCGCCGCGGTGGCGGCGAGCGCCTGGTAGACGGGGCGGTGCTGCTTGTCGATAAAGACCTTGTCGCTCAACGTGCTGACTCCTCCTGGTTTTGGGCGGCAGATTCGGGTTGGGGCCAGTCCACAATTCCGGTGTACTCCGGATGTTTCTTCAGCCAGCCGGCAACGTAGGGGCAGTACGGCACCAGACGCAGTCCGGCTCCGCGTACGTCTTCGGCGGCGAACCGGATGAGTTCGGAGGCGATGCCCTGCCCCTGGTAGGCGTCGGAAACCTGGGTGTGCGTGAATGCCCGGCTGCCGGGCTGGTCGCGGTAGGCGGCAATCCCGGCGACCGTACCGGCGCCGTCGTCGATCGCTTCATAGCGGTGCTCCGCGGGGTTGTGCTGGATGAACATGTACGTGCCTTTCTCTGTCAGCTGCGCGGACGCAGCCGGGCGTTGGGCAGAACGGGTGCCGGGAGCGGCGGAAGCGGATCATTCGGGACGGCAGTAAACCGGGCAGCGGGCGTCGTCCCGGGATGTGTCTCCGCGCCGATGTGCTGCTGCCAGTCGCGGCGGTACTGGACGACTTCATCATGGCTGCGGCCAATAAAGTTCCACCACATGACGATCGTTTCGCCGAGCGGTTCGCCTCCGATCAGCACGGCACGCACTGCGGCATCGGACGGGGCGCTGATCCGCAGGGTAGCGCTGCCGGGCGGCAGGTAGGCCAGTTCCCCGGGGCCGACGGCGGCACCCTGGAAGTGCGGTGCACCGGTGTCCGCGAGGAGCCCGTACTCGAAGCGGGGATCGGCGTCGAGCTCCAGCACGGTTCCCGGCTGCAGGAGCAGTTCCGCGCCGACGATCGGGGAATGCGTGCGGACGGGGGAAACTGACCCGGCGAGATCACCGAGAAACACCCGTGCTTCCCAGCCCGGGCCGCGGACGGACTCGGGAGCGTAGTGCTCGAAGCGCGGTTCCGTGTGGCGGGAGGCTTCCGGCAGGGCCAGCCAGAGCTGGACGCCATGCAGGACGCTGGCCTGCGGCGTGGAGACCTCGGAGTGGGCGATGCCGCGGCCGGCGGTCATGAGGTTGAGTTCACCGGGACGGACCATGGCGTGCGCGCCGGTGCTGTCCCGGTGCTCAATCTCGCCGGTAAAGAGCCAGCTGACTGTCTGCAGGCCGGTGTGCGGATGGGGAGGCACCACCATGCCGCCGGTGCGGGCGACGGCGTCGGGCCCGTAATGGTCCACAAAACACCACGCGCCGATCAGGCTGCGGCTGCGCTGGGGCAGGGTGCGCCGGACCGGCATGGCCCGCGGACCGCCCAGCGGGACGTCCCGGGGCATCAGGATTTCGACCTCGGCGGCGGGCGTACTGGCACATTCGACTTCCAGCGGAGCAGTCTCGACGTTGCTCATACCTCTCCCCAATCCATTCCGTGTCACGGCTATTCCCGATGGTACATGCATATGCATGTAATGGGTGGATTCAGCTTCAAATGCATCATCGAGAAGGGAGGGATGGGACCAGCTCTAACCTTTTGGGAAGCCCGGCCGGTATCCTCAAGCATGGCAAAAGTCATCTATTACGTTGCATCGTCACTGGATGGCTTCATCGCCACTGAAGACGACAGCCTCGAGTGGCTGCTGGGCTTTGGGTTCGCAGCTTTCCAGGACCACTACGATCAGTTCATCTCCGGAGTGGGCGCCCTCATTATGGGCGCCACAACCTACGAATGGATCCGCCGGGAGCAGCCGGACAGCTGGGACTACGGCGAACTGCCCTGCCTGGTACTGACCCACCGGGAACTTCAGGCCCCGCCCGGTTCAGGCGTCCGCTTTACCCGCGGTGATCCCGGGCAGATCCTGGAGCAGGCCAGGGAACTCGCCGGGGAACGGAATGTGTGGTTGGTTGGCGGCGGAGACGTGGCTGCCCAGTTCGCTGACGCAGGCCTGCTGGATGAACTCTGGGTCACCTACATGCCCGTCGCCCTGGGCGCCGGACGGCGGCTGCTGCCCGTGGCGAACCCTACCGCCCGGATGCATCTGATCGGCACCACGTCCTTCAACGGCGGTGCCGCCGAACTGCGCTTCGCACGCGACTGAGCCGCTGTCTGCCGGCTCGGCCCCATCAGCAGCAAGGGGGCGCGTGTCGTGCGCGGCGGCATTCTCCGAGCCCGGTACCGGGGACGGTAAAGTTCACTCCAGCACCACCTCCCACATAGCACACGACCAAAGGCCGCCGTCCCATGACGACTGACGTTTCCGCCCGCAACAATGTCCGGATTCTCGGCAACAGTGCGGGGCCGGTTGTCATGTTCGGCCACGGCTTCGGCTGTGACCAGGGGATGTGGCGGCGGGTGCTCCCGTATTTCACCCCGGACTACCGGGTGGTCCTGTTCGACCATGTGGGAGCCGGCGGATCCGACAAGGACGCCTATACCCCGGCCAAGTACGCCACCCTCCAGGGGTATGTGCAGGACCTGCTGGAGATCTGCGCCGAGCTGGACCTGCGCGACGTCACCTTTGTAGGCCACAGCGTCAGCGCCATGATGGCCGTTGCTGCCGCAGCCGAGGCGCCGGAGGCCTTCGCGAACCTTGTCCTCCTTGCTTCCTCTCCCAGCTACATGGACCGCCCCGAAGACGGTTACTCGGGAGGGTTCAGCGCCGCCGACATCGACGAGCTGCTGGTCTCCCTGGACGCAAACTATCTGGTGTGGGCTGCCGCTATGGCACCCATGATCATGGGCAATCCGGACAGCCCCGAACTGCACAACGAGCTGGAAGGCAGCTTCTGCCGGCTGGATCCGGCGGTCGCCCGCGACTTCGCGCGCGTTTCCTTCCGCTCCGATGTCCGGGAGCAGCTGGCAGAGGTCAAGGTCCCCTCCTTGATTCTGCAGTGCTCGGATGATCTGCTGGCCCCTCCGCACATCGGCACCTACACGCAGGAGAAGATGCCGGACGCGACCCTGGTCCAGCTTCGCGCCACCGGCCACCTGCCCCACGTCAGTGCACCCGCTGAAACCGCGGAGGCCATACTGTCCTATCTTTCGCGGACACCGGCGTGAACGGACACCCGGCAGGAGCTGAGCTGCCCCCTGCCGCCGTCAGCCTGGATTACCAGGAGCTGTTCCACAGTTCACCGTCGGGCTACCTGATTACGCTCGAGGACGGGACGATCGCCGAAGCCAACGCGACCTTCGCCAACTGGATCGGCTGCCCCCGCGAAGACCTGATCGGCACTAGCCTGCTGTCCCTCCTGCCGGTAGGGGACCGGATCGTCTACTCCACGCATGCCCTCCCCCAGCTCGGCGTCGGCCGGTCCTTCGCTGAGCTTGCCGTCGATTTCCTCAGCGCTGACGGCACCCGGCTCCCGGCTCTCATCTCAGCCAACCGGCAGCCCGCGGAGGGATCCCGCCCGGCCATGGACCGGGTGGTGGTCTTCAACGCACACGAACGCCGGCTTTACGAGCGTGAACTTGTTACTGCACTCCGCGCAGCGGAGCAGGCCGAGGCGGCCCGCGCCAGCGCGGAGGCCGTGGTGCTCGAGAAGCAGCGGGCGCTGCAGGAAAAGGACCGTGTACTCCAGGAGAGCCTGGCCGAAAGCCGGCGCAAGGAATCCCTGCTGCAAACCGTACTCAACACCGTGGAGGTTGGCGTCTCCGTGGTCGACGAGGAGGGCAACGCCATCCTCACGAACTCCCGCCAGCGGTTCATCAACCGGCGGGCACTGCCCCCGGGGGCAACGGAAGCAGACGAATGCCAGCTGCTGATTTTTGGTCCGGACCGGATCACGCCGCTCCCGCCGGAAATGCGCCCGGTACGCCGAACCGTCCTGGGCCAGTCCTTCTCCGACCAGCTGGTGTTCTTCGGCACCGGAGAACAGCAGCGTGCGTTCAGCGTGACAGCCCGGTCCGTGCAGCGGCAGGGCGGTTTTCAGGGGTCGGTGCTTGCCTTCAGCGATGTGACCGGACTCGTGAACGCGGTTGCAGCCAAGGAAGACTTCGTCGCCAACGTTTCCCACGAACTGCGCACCCCTCTGACCTCCATCATGGGCTACCTGGATCTGGCCCTGGAGGACGAGGAGCAGATCCCCCGTTACGTTGCCTCCTCGCTGCGGGTTGCCCTGCGCAACTCCGAGAAGCTGCTGGAGCTCGTATCCGACCTGCTCTCCGCTGCCGCCGGGCCCAGCAGCATCGAACAGGTCCCGGCCGATCTCTCCGAGCTGCTCCGCAGTGCCCTTACATCGGCTGCGCCGCGGGCGGAGATCAACAAGGTCCACCTGGTGTCCGACTTTCCGCCCGAGCTTCCGGCGGTCCTGGATCCGCAGCGGATCAGCCAGGTCATCGATAACCTCCTCTCCAACGCGGTGAAGTACTCCCCCGACGGCGGCAGGGTTACGGTCCGCGCGTGGAGCACCGCGGACACGATCGCGTTTGAGGTCTCCGACACGGGAATCGGCATGACCAAGGCAGAGCAGGCAGAGGTCTTCACCAAATTTTTCCGGTCCGGGACCAGCCGGAAGGCTGCCATTCCGGGGGTCGGCCTGGGTCTGGTGATCAGCAAGAACATCGTCGAGGCGCACGGCGGGTCCATCACCCTCCAGAGCGAGGCCGGGAGCGGCACAGTCTTCAGTGTCCGGCTGCCTGTTCGGGCATCGTGACGGGGAGGACACGGATTTTGTCCGGTTTTGGTGCATGTGAAAACATCGAAGCGGAGCCCCTATCCGTGGTTCTTGCGCCTGCGGCCGGACTGCAGGACAACACACCTCGGCCCGCGCGGGGCCGGAAGAAGAACTGGTAGCAGCATGGACGGCATTTCGACTGCCCGGAAGGTTTTCCGGAGACTCGGCTCCTTCTCCTTAGTGGGCACCGTGGCGTTCCTGGTGGACATCGGGCTCTTTAATCTCCTTGTCGCCACCGTCCTCGACAACAATCCCATCTCCGCGAAGATCGTCTCTGTCATCGTTGCGACCACCATTTCGTGGCTGGGCAGCAGGTATCTCACTTTCCGCCGCACCCGTGGGCGCAGCGTACGGTCGGAGACCATCCTGTTCGCGCTGACCAACCTGGTGGGGCTGGGGATAGCCACCGGCTGCCTGTTCGTTTCCCATTACGTCCTCGGTTTCACCAGCCAGTTCGCGGACAATATTTCCGGCAACATCATCGGCGTCCTGCTGGGCAACGTTTTCCGGTACTTCGCCTACCGGTACATCGTTTTCACCGAGCCAAAGGGGAGCGCGGGCAGCTCGGAACGCGAAGACGCTGAACTGTCCCGCTAGCCTCACATGGCAGGCGGCTCCGGTGCTGCCGGCGGCTGGCTGGGCATAGGCGCTCCGGGAGGCGACGACGGCGCCGCACCAGGTTCAGAACTCAATTCAGCTACCTCATACCGTGCCAGGCCTGCGGTCTCACCACCGTCGGCCACAAACTCGGCGCCCGTGGAGAAGCTGGATTCGTCGCTGGCGAGAAACAACACCAGGTTGGCGATCTCTTCCGGCTCACCCATGCGGTGCAGCGCCACATGTTCCTGCCCTCCTTCCAGCCCTTCCGTCATGGGCGTCCGCACCGCACCCGGATGTACCGAGTTGACCCGGATTCCGTACGGGCCAAGGTCAATGGCAACAGATTTGGTTAGACCGCGGACCCCATATTTCGCGGCTGTGTATCCCGGCAGATCCTTGTAGCCCTGCAGCCCGGCGGTGGAGGAAAGGTTGATGATGGATGCTCCGGCCGAGCGCTTCATTGGCTCCACCACGGCCTTGATCCCCAGGAAAACCCCGGTGAGGTTAATGGCGATGATCGTGTTCCACTGCTCCAGCGTGTAATCCTCAATGCTGCCGAAGTTCGCAATTCCGGCATTGTTCACCAGCACGTCGAGCCCGCCGAACTTCTCTTCAGCTTCCCGGACAGCCGCCGCCCAGTCCTGGGGATTGGTGACATCCAGATGTACAAAAGCCGCAGCGGAGCCCAGAGAATCCGCCAGAGCCCGGCCCTCGGCGTCGAGCACGTCTCCGATCACCGCCTGAGCGCCTTCATCGGCTAGGCGCCGGACCACCGCGGCTCCGATCCCCCGCGCACCTCCGCTGACCAAGACCGTTTTGCCGCTGACCCGTCCCATGGAACCTCCTCGGTGCCGGCCGGCGGAGCGGTGCACTCCTGGTCAACGGCCGTCTCTGCACATCCAACTACCCGGCGGAGCAGAAGTCACGGCCGGTCTTCCTAGAGATGGCGCAGGTACCGCTCCGGCGAGGTCAGGAAGGACCGCCAGTTCGCCACCAGCTCCAGGTTTTCCCAGGCACTGTGCCGCAGGCCCCACGGCCCGAGCTCCAAGATCTCCGCCCCTGGAAGGGCAGCCAGGAGCGGCGAATGGGTGGACATAATGACCTGGGACCTGCCGTCGGCCAGCAGCCCCTTGAGTACTGAGAGAAGGCTGAGGCACCCGGAGAAGGACAGTGCGGATTCAGGCTCATCCAGCACCCACAGCCCGCGGCCCCGGAACCGGTCCGCAGCCAGCTGCAGGAAAGACTCCCCGTGGGACATCTCGTGGAAGGGGATGTCCGGCAGGCCGCCCCTGGGGTTCTCTTCCAGATAGGTATAGAAACCGTGCATGGTTTCAGCCCGCAGGAAGTATCCGCGCCTTGCGGCCCCGGCATTCCGGACCAGCCGCAGGTGATCCGCCAGGATGGATTCCGTGGAGCGCGTAGTGTGCCGCGCGCCCGTTGAACCGCCCTCGGCGGACAGTCCGTAGGCCAGTGCAACTGCCTCGATGAGCGTTGATTTCCCTGACCCGTTTTCACCCACAAGGATGGTGGCCGGGCCCAGCTCAAGTCCATGGTCCAGAATCCGGGCCACCGGCGGCAGCGCAGCCGGCCAGGAGCTACGTTCCAGCTCATGGGCCGGGTCTTCCTCGATCCGGCGGACCGGATACCTCTGCAGGGCCATGCGCCTATTCTTGCAGCAGCGTCAACGGCGCGGACTTCCGGGAAGACGGCATACAACAAAGACTGTGCCCCGGCCTTTCGAGACGGAGCACAGCCCAGTGGAGATGGGGGGGAATCGAACCCCCGTCCGACGCCGACGTGCCTGGACTTCTCCGGGCGCAGCCTGCAGTGGATTTTCTTGGCCCCAGCCATCTCAGCAGGCAAGTGGCTGATCCGGGCCCAGCCGTTCAAAAAGTCCCGGACACCTGAACGGCAGCAGTGTCCGGCAGTGGCTTCCTAGACGACGCCAGGATCCGGAACGGAAGCGTTTCCGGTCTGACGGACTCACTCTGGCCTAGGCGGCGAGAGCGAAGTCAGTGCGCATAGGTTTGGCACTTATTGGTTTACAGGGGGCGTTAGCGAGATAACCCTGCATCCTCGGCCCGCTTCTCCAAACGCGGCAAACATCGTCGATACCGATCATCCCCGTATTCAGTTGCATCTCTATTAACCCACCGGATCCACAGAACATTCCAGACCCTGCGCCAAGATAGTTCCTATGCAGATCCTGGACCGCAGCCTGGCCGAACTCACTGCCGAAGCACGCCGCCTGGCGGCAGGACCGCGCCGCATCCTCGGGATCACCGGCGCGCCCGGTGCAGGCAAGTCAACGCTCGCCGCAGCACTGGCGGCTGACCTGGGACCGGAACTCGCCGTCGTCGTTCCAATGGACGGTTTCCACCTCGCCAACCGGGTGCTGGCTTCAAGGGGCATACGGGACCGCAAAGGCGCACCCGAAACGTTCGACGACGGCGGGTACGCGGCGCTGCTGCGCCGCCTCCGGCGGCAGGCTGAGCCGGTGGTCTATGCCCCGGAGTTCCGCCGGGACCTGGAAGAACCCGTTGGCTCCGCGGTGCCCGTCCGGCGGGACGTGCCGCTGGTCATCACGGAGGGCAACTACCTGCTGCTGGAATCCGGGGCGTGGCCGCAGGCGCGTGAACAGCTCGACGCCGTGTGGTTCCTGGCGCTCGGGGACGCCGAACGCATCCGCCGGCTGGCCGCACGGCACGCCGCCTTCGGCAAGACCCCGGCTGCGGCCCGGGGGGGGGGGGGGGGGGGGGGCCCCGCGAGGGGAGCCGGCACGCCGGCGGCGGGGGTCTGGCCGCCGGTCTCGGAATCTGAAGAGCTGCGGCGCTTCTGGGCCAGTGCACCACGGACCAGGGTGACGACGCCGTATCCCATCAGGG
>NZ_JAXIOM010000057.1:0-23825 GCF_049311025.1 Arthrobacter sp. 3Tela_A | reverse complement strand
AGAATGTGTATAAGAGACAGGAGCCGCGCAGGAAAGTCCCCAACTGGCAGGGATGTCCCAAACCGCAGGGAAAACACTCCGCAGGCTGTCCCATTGCGGCAGGGATGTCCCAAACCGCAGGAAAACCGGGTTGGGCCGAATGCATCGATCCGGAACGCAGCTAGGTTTGCGCCACGCGGCCAGGCTCCGGCAGCTCGACCGGCTCCCGCCCCGGCGTCAGGCTTCGCGCGCAGGCTCCGGCAGCTCGATCGGTTTCCGGCCTTCGTCCTTCACCAGGAACTGGTAGGCCGCAAGCATCAGCAGCAGCCAGACCGTTCCCACAGCCAGCGCCGTGCGTCCGGGACCGGTAAACGCCAGGATCACTGTCACCAGGGCCATGAAGGCCAGGACCACATAGTTCAGGACGGGCCAGCCCGGGAAGGCAAAACCTGCCGACGGCGTAGCCTCCCGCCGCATCTGCAGCCGCATCCGGTGGTGGCTGAGCAGGATCGACGACCACGTGAAGAGTGTCGCGAAGGTGGCGATGGAGGCGACAACCAGGAACAGCTGGTCAGGAATCCACAGGAACAGACCCAGGCCTGCGATGAGGCAGGCCATGATGATTGCCACGGGCCAGACCGGGACCCCGTAGCGGGAAACGGCGGTGAAGCTGCGCGGTGCATGGCCCTGCTCAGCCAGGCCGTACATGGTGCGTGAGGCCGCGTAGAAGATGGAGTTCATCGCAGACAGGGCTGCGGTGAGCACCACTGCGTTGATCAGGTGTTCGGCGAACGGAATGCCCAGTCCTGCGAAAACCTGAACAAACGGGCTGCCCTCGGAACCGATCCGGTCCCACGGCAGCAGGCAGAGCATAACGCCCAGTGAGAGAACGTAGAAAAGCAGGATCCTGACCGGAACAGTGTTCACGGCCTTGGGGATTGCGCGCTGCGGGTCGCCTGCTTCTCCTGCAGTTACACCCAGCGTTTCAACGCCGCCGAAGGAAAAGACGACGATGCCGAGGCTCATCACAATGCCCCAGACACCGAAGGGCGCGAAGCCGCCGTGGTCCACCAGGTTGTTGACCCCCGGTTCGTAGCCGCCGGTGCTGACGCCGAAGACGATCAGGTACAGGCCGCCGGCGATCATCGCAATGATTGTGGAGACCTTGATCAGGGTGAACCAGAATTCCATCTCGCCGAAGACGCTGACCCGCATCAGGTTCAGTCCGCCGATCAGCAGCATCGCGGCAATCATCCAGACCCATCCCGGTGTGTCCGGGAACCACAGGCCCATGTACATGCTGACCGCTGTCATGTCCGCAATCGCCACGATGATCATTTCGAAGGCGAAGGTCCAGCCGGTGAGGAAACCCATGCGCGGGCCGAGATAGCGGCCGGCGTACTGGGAGAAGGACCCCGCGACGGGGTGGCGGACAGCCATCTCGCCCAGCGCCCGCATGACCAGGAACACGGCGCAGCCGGCGATGATGTAGGCGATCAGGACGGCTGGACCTGCTGCCTGGATGGTTTCGGAGGACCCGTAGAACAGTCCGGTGCCGATCGCGGATCCCAGGGCGATGAAGCGGATGTGCCTCAGGGAGAGGCCGCGCTTGAGATCGGTGTGGTGGGGCGTGGTGCTGGGCATTGTCTTCCTGGGCCGGGCCGCCGGGCCCGGCATTTGGTGGTTCGGAGCGGGGCAGGAGGGTTGGATTCAGCCCGCCGCGCCGGATCCGCCGCCAATGGGCGGACCGCCGTCAAGTCTTCCACATTCTCCTCCGAAGGCTCCCGCCCGGGGAACCGCCCAAAACTTTCTTGGCAGCCGCGTAACCTTTCGGGCACTCCCCGCGATTACCTGTGTGTAGTGGCCGCGCCGGGGCTCATCCCCCCAACGAGCAACGGCGCGGCCACCTCCTGCGCAGGATCAGCCTTGGCGGGGTACGATTTGGTTCGCCCCAACGTCCCAGACCGAAGGACCCCGCCTTGGCTGACCCGCTGACAGAGCCAATGGTCTCTGCAGCGCGTGCGAACAACCCGGCGGCACTGCGGGCGGTTTATGAGTCGCTGGCACCCGCGGTCCACGGGTACCTGCGCTCCAAGGGCTGCGAAGACCCGGAAGCACTGACCCAGGACGTTTTCCTGACGGTGTTTTCCAGGATCTCCACCGTTTCCGGAGGCGCGTCCGGCCTGCGGACCTTCGCTTTTTCAGTAGCCCACGCCCGGATGGTGGACGACCACCGGCGCCGGGAGCGCCAGCCGGCCACTGCCCCGTACGATCCGCAGCTCGACAACAGGTCCACGGACTCAGCCGAGGACATGGTTCTTTCATCCGGGCTGGGAGCGGCCCAGCTGCTGGACGGGCTCACCGGGGCGCAGCGAGAAGTCCTGCTGCTGCGGGTAGTGGCGGACCTGCCGCTGGAGGACACCGCAGCGATCATGGGGAAAACGGTCAACACCGTGAAGCAGCTTCAAAGACGGGCGCTCCTGGCGCTCAAGGAACGAGTCGCAGGGAAGGAGGCAGCGGAAGATGAACAGCAAGTCCAGCAAACCCGGTGACGCCGAAGCGATCCGACGCCTCCTTGCTGAGTCCGGCGTCGAGGAAACCGGCGAGCTCAGCGGCGCCCTTGCTGATCTCCGCGCGGAGTCCCGGACATCCGCCCCGGACCCGGGACCGGAACTGGAAGCGTTCTTCACCGCGGGAGTCACCCCGCTGAGCAGGCCTTCGCGCCGGAGGGGATTCCTGCTGGGTGGTGCGATCGTAGCGGCCATGGCAGCCGGAACCACGGGTGTGGCCGCCGCCAACGGCGGACTCTGGATCAAAGCCGAGGACACCCACGAGGCCCCTGCCTCGGTGAACTTTGAACAGGTCCCCGCACCCACGCCGGCCCCGGCGGAAACTTCTCCAGCCGCAGTGCCTCCGGCCCTTCCCGCCTCGCCCGGGGAGACGAAGCCGGAACCGGCTGAGGAAGTGCCGCGCGCCGCTGAAACGGTTCCCGCCGACGCCGGCGAGCCGGGGGACGGTTCCGCTGAGCCCGGCTTGGGCAGCGGTCCCGGAGCGGACAGGGGCGAGCAGCCCGGCCGCGGCCCGGACCATGATGTGCCCGGCCGTGAGTCACCTGGCCGCGACATACCTGGCCGCGACGGTCCAGACAACGCCGGCCGCCCCGGCGGCAACAGCGGCAACGGCAACAACGGCTATGGGCATGGACGCGACAATAGCCCGGGCCGAGTCGACTCCGGCAAGGACAACAGCGGCGGCCGTGACAATAACGGCGGCAAGGACAGCCACGGCAAAGGCAACAACGGCCGGGAAGATCACCCCGGCGGCCCCCAGCACGGGAACGGCCGCAGCTCCGGCTGACGCCCCTCAACACAAACGAGAGGCCAGTTACGGCTCGTTTCACGCGTGATACGAGCCGTAACTGGCCTCTCGGTGGTTATGGGCGGGACAGCACCCGGGCTAGGCGGTGAGCTGCCGCTTGGAGGAAATCACGCCGGTGTTGAAGCCGGCAAGATTCAGTCCGCCGTGGAAACGGGCGTGCTCGATCTTCACACAGCGGTCCATCACCACGTTCATTCCGGCGGCTTCCGCGTCCCGGGCCACCTCTTCGTGCCAGGAGCCCAGCTGCAGCCAGAGCGTCTTGGCGCCTACGGCCTTGGCTTCCTCCAGCACGGTCGGAAGGTCGTCGTGGCGGCGGAATACATCCACAATGTCCGGGGTCTCCGGCAGGTCCGCCAGCGAGGCATACACCGGCTGGCCGAGGATTTCCTTGGCCACCGGGTTCACGAAGTACACCTTGTACGGCGAGGAGGAGAGCAGATACGTGGCCACGAAGTAGGACGCCCGGGACGGCTTGTCCGAGGCGCCCACAATGGCGACCGACTTGGCCGAACGCAGCAGCGACAGGCGTTCCGGGGCGCTGGGTCCCACCCAGGTGCGGTTCTCAGACATTGGCTGACTCCTCGGTTGCGGACGGAATGCTGCAGGACGCAGCGGGTTCGACGACGGCGGCCGCCCCGCCTGCGGCAGCTGCGGTGAGTGCCTGGTCCAGGTCCCAGAGAATATCCTCCAGGTCCTCCAAGCCCACGGAAATGCGCACCAGGTCCTCCGGCACGCCGCCCGCCGCAAGCTGCTCGGGGGAGAGCTGCTGATGGGTGGTCGACGCCGGGTGGATCACCAGGGTGCGGGAGTCGCCGACGTTCGCCAGGTGGGAGGCGAGCTGCAGGGATTCGATGAACGTCTGCCCTGCAGAACGGCCGCCCTTCACACCGAAGCTGAACACCGAACCCGGCCCCTTGGGCAGGTACTTTTTGGCCCGGTCATGGTGCGGATGGGATTTCAGGCCGGCGTAGGAGACCCAGGCCACCCGCTCGTCAGCCTCCAGCCATTCGGCCACGGCCTGGGCGTTGCGCAGGTGCTCATCCACGCGCTGGGCCAGGGTTTCAACACCCTGCAGGAGCTGGAACGCGGACTGGGCGGAGAGCGTGGGCCCGATGTCGCGCAGCTGTTCGGAGCGAAGCTTGGTCAGGAACCCGTATTCGCCGAAGTTTCCCCACCAGGAGATGTTGCCGTAGGACGGCACCGGCTCGGTCATGGCCGGGAACTTGCCGTTGCCCCAGTTGAAGGTTCCGGCCTCCACGACGACGCCGCCCAGGGTGGTGCCGTGCCCGCCGATGAACTTGGTGGCGGAGTGGATCACAATGTCCGCGCCGTGCTTGAACGGCTGCACCAGGTAGGGAGTGCTCAGGGTGGCGTCGAGGATCAGCGGCACACCGGCGTCGTGCGCCACCTTGGCCAGGCCCTCAATGTCCGTGACCTCGCCGCTGGGGTTGGCCACCACCTCGGCGTACACGGCCTTGGTGTTTTCCTGGATGGCCGCGGCGTAGTCCGCCGGGTCCGTGCCGGGCACAAAGGTGGTTTCAATGCCGAAGCGGCGCAGCGTCACATCGAGCTGCGTGACCGTTCCGCCGTAAAGCTGGGAGGCCGCCACAATGTGGTCCCCTGCGGAGCAGATCGCCGCGAAGGTGACGAATTCCGCGGACATGCCCGACGCCGTCGCGACGGCACCGATTCCGCCTTCCAGGGAAGCGATCCGCTCCTCGAACGCGGCGACCGTGGGGTTGCCGATCCGGGAGTAGATATTGCCGTACTTCTGCAGCGAGAAGAGGTTGGCGGCGTCGGCGGTGTCCTTGAAGACGAACGACGTCGACTGGTAGATGGGAACGGCACGGGCACCGTGGATGGCGTCGGGCGTTCCGCCGGCGTGCAGGGCGCGGGTACGGAATCCGAACTGGCGGTCACTCATGGACTGAGTGCTCCTTCCTTGGGGGAACCGCGGGTAAGCGGTTCGCCAATGGTTGCTTTATTGGGTGCTGGATACCAACAATGTTGAGGACAGTTGCGGCGAGGCAATCCTGGGAGCGGGCATGGACGAGTACGTGATCGTGGTTGAAACCGGGTACAAACTGGCGTCCGCGAACCACAAGATCACCCCCACCGAACCGATGACCCGCCTTGCCGCGGAGCGGATGTTCGCCGAGATGATGGACGGCGGTCACCCCGAACTGCTCCCGGAGAAGAATGACACCTCGTTCCTGGAGGTCTCGCCCGTGGAGTTCCTGCGCCTGCACCGTGCCATGGGCGGAGCGGTGGAGCTGGACCGGGTGACGCTGGCCAGGGTTCACGACGCCGCTCATTAGTTCCCGGCCCCGGTCCGGCGTGCTTCGCACACGGCGTGGATCGCGGGGATGCAGGGTTCGTTCTGCAGGCTCGTGGTGTCCCCGAGGGTGGTGCCTTCGAACAGCTGGGTGAGCAGGCGCCGCATGATCTTGCCGGAGCGGGTCTTGGGCACGTCCGGAACCACGACGACGGCGGCGGGCTTGGCGATCGGTCCGATCTCCTTCGCGACGTGGTTCCGCAGTTCCGCGGTGACGGTTTCTGTATCCGTTGACGCGGCGTCGGTGAGGACCACAAACGCTGCTATGGCGTGCCCGGTCTTGGCATCGGCGACGGGGCAGACCCCGGCTTCGACTACCCAGGGGTGGGAGACCAGCGCGGATTCGATTTCGATCGTGGAGAGCCGGTGGCCGGAGACGTTCAGGACGTCGTCCACCCGCCCCAGGATCCAGGTGTCGCCGTCGTCGTCATAGCGGGCGCCGTCCCCGGCCAGGAACCAGCCCTGCTGCGCGTACTGCCGCCAGTAGGAGGAGAGGTAGCGCTGCGGGTCGCCCCAGCAGGTCCGGGCCATGGACGGGCCGATCCGGTCCACCACAATAAAACCCTGCACGTTCGGGGGCACATCAGCGCCGTGCTCGTCGACGATCCGGGTGGAGACGCCGGGCAGGGCGCGGGAGGCGCAGCCGGGCTTGAACGCTGTGTCGGTCTGGCGCGGGGAGAGGATGGTGGCGCCGGTTTCGGACTGCCACCAGGTGTCGATCACCGGTACCTCGCCGCGGCCGATGTTCTCCCGCATCCAGCGCCAGGCTTCGGGGTTCACGGCTTCGCCGACGGTCCCGAGCAGCCGGATGGAGGACAGGTCCCAGGTGTCCGGGACGCCGTCGGGGAACCAGCCCATGAGGGAACGGACGAGGGTGGGGGCGGTGTAGTAGCTGGTGACCTTGTAGCGTTCGATGATCTCGAAGTGCCGGCCGGGGTGCGGGGTGTTCGGGGTGCCCTCGAAGATCACCTGGGTGACGCCGTTGGAGAGCGGTCCGTAGATCTCATAGGTGTGCGCGGTGACCCAGGCCAGGTCCGCGGTGCACCAGTGGACGTCCGCATCCCGGGCGGTTTCGTCCGGGTTGGCGAAGAGGAACTCGTAGCTCCAGGACGCCTGCGTGAGGTAGCCGCCCATGGTGTGCACCAGGCCCTTGGGCTTTCCCGTGGTGCCGGAGGTGTACATGATGAACAGCGGCGTCTCGGCGTCGAAGGCCTCCGCTTCGTGGATGTCGGAGGCGGTGTCCACCGTGTCGTGCCACCAGATGTCCCGGCCTTCGGTCCAGGCGATGTCGCAGCCCGTGCGACGGATGACCAGCACGTGTTCGATCGCGTTGTCCCCGGAGACCGCCTCGTCCGCGTTGTCCTTGACCGGAACGGCTGCGCCGCGGCGGAACTGGCCGTCGGTGGTGACCAGGAGTTTGGCACGGGTGTCTTCCACCCGGAACTTCAGGGCCTCGGCGGAGAAACCGCCGAAGACCAGTGAGTGGATGGCGCCGATCCGGGCGCAGGCCAGGGTGATGATGATGGTTTCGGCGATGACCGGGAGGTAGATGACCACCCGGTCGCCCTTATCGATGCCCAGGGCCAGCAGGGCGTTGGCGGCCTTGGAAACTTCCTTCTGCAGCTGCGCATAGGTGATGCTGCGGCGGTCGCCCGGTTCGCCTTCGGCGTGCAGCGCCACCTTGTCTCCGTGGCCGGCAGCCACGTGCCGGTCCACGCAGTTCACCGCGACGTTCAGTTTGCCGCCGGCGAACCATTCGATTTCCGGCACGCTGTACTCGGCGTCAGCTTCCGGAATCTCCGGGCCGCTGAGCCGCTGCGGCGGGGTGAAGGTGTGGGCGGTGTGCCACGGCTGTTCCCACTGCAGGCGCCGGGCCGCGTCCTCCCAGAACGCGATGCGCTCCGTGTCGGTGGTGAGTGCGGGTTCGGCCTGTTCCAGTGCTGTTGTTACGCCCACTTCTTCACTGCCCACTTCTCTGCGACGCCCAGCAGGGCATCAGTCGTTTTGCCGATGACTGCCAGCAGCACGATCGCCAGGAACATCCGGTCGGTGCGGCCGTTGTTCTGCGAGTCCGTGAGCAGGAAGCCCAGTCCCATGGAGGATGCGATCAGTTCTGCAGCCACCAGAAAGAGCCAGGACTGCGCCAGTGCCAGCCGCAGACCGGAGAAAACAGCCGGAACGACGGCGGGCAGCTGCACCGTGGTGAGCAGTTTGAGGCCGTTCAGGCCGAAGGCGCGGGCCGCTTCGACGAGGTTCTTGTCCACGTGGCGCAGCGCCAGGGAAACAGTGGTGAAGACCGGGAAGAACGCGCCGATGGTGATCAGCGTGACCTTTGAATCCTCGCCGATGCCCATCCACAGGATCAGCAGCGGAACCAGTGCCAGGGAGGGTACGGCACGCACGGCGCCGAACAGCGGGCCGAGGAGTACATCTGCCAGGCGGGAGAGGCCGAGCAGGGCGCCGAGGATCAGGCCCAGCGCGGCGCCGAGTGCGAAGCCGGTCAGGACGCGCTGGGTGGAGATGGCGATGTGGGTGCCCAGCTCGCCGCGTTCAATCAGGTCCGCTGCGGAGGTCAGGACGGCGCCCGGGGAGGGCAGCTGTACTGCACTGAAGACCCCGAGCACGGACACGAGCTGCCAGAGACCCAGCAGCAGCACCGGAACTACCAGGCCCAGGGCCACGCGGGCCCAGGTCCGGGACAGCGGGCTGCCGGAGCTGGCCTTTTGGACAGGTGCGGGTGCTGCCGACGACCCGAACGGGCCTGCCACTGCGGGTGCAGCAGCGGGAGATGGATTGCTGCTCATTAGGCGTCCTTGACGGTTGCGGCATCGGCCTTCTGTACGAAGGTGTCATCCAGCAGGGAGGCCACGGCGTCGTCGATCGCCTGCTGGTTGGCAACGTCGCCGGTTTCGACGAACACGGGGCCCACCTTTTCCAGGACCTTGCGCTGCGCCTCGCCCGGCGCCGCGTCGACGTCGAGGTTGCTGCGTTCCAGGATGACAGTGCGGGCCACTTCCAGGTCCAGGCCGGCGACGTCGGCGAGGATCTGCGCGGTTTCTTCCGGGTTTTCTGCTGCCCAGGCGCGGGCCTTTTCGTAGGCATCGACGACTGTCTGGGCCAGTTCCGGCTGCTCTTCCAGGAAGGATTCGGTGGCGTTGAGGAAACCGTAGGTGTTGAAGTCCAGGTTGCGGTAGAGGAACTTCGCCCCGGCGTGCTCGGCTCCGGCCATGATCGGATCAAGGCCGGACCAGGCATCCACCGCACCGTTTTCAAGGGCCGTGCGGCCGTCTGCATGCTGCAGGTTCTCAACCGTCACGTCGGAGGTGCTCAGCCCGGCCTCTTCCAGTGCCTGGACCAGGAAGAAGTACGGGTCGGTGCCCTTGGTGGCGGCGACGGACTTGCCGGCCAGGTCAGCCACGGAAGTGATGTCCGACTCGGGGGAGACCAGCAGGCCGGCCCACTCCGGCTGGGAGTAGATGCTGATGGTCTTGATTTCCGAACCGTTGGCGCGCGCCAGCAGGGCAGCCGAGCCGGCGGTGGAACCGACGTCGATCGCTCCGGCGCGCAGCGCCTCGTTGGCCTTGTTGGACCCGGCGGACTGTACCCAGTTCACCTCCACGCCCTGCTCTTCGAGAGTGGCTTCGAGCCAGCCCTGGTCCTTGATGACCAGGCTCAGGGGGTTGTAGGTGGCGAAGTCGATGTTCAGGGTGCCGCCGTCGGCCGCTTCGTTTGCGGCTGCCCCGGAGGAATCTTCGCCGGCCACGCAGCCGGTCAGGGCCAGCGAAACGGCGGCTGCGGTGGCTGCCAGTGCGGTGAGCGGGCGGCGGGAGACGCGGGGCGGGCGGCGGGAGAAGAGGGAACGGCTGTTCATGGGGATTCCTTCGAGACGGGTGGAGCAGAAAAATGTGGGGTCGGTGCAGCTTGGTGCGGGCACAATGCGTCCGCGGATTGGCCAGGGTTGTGGCCCGGACGGGGAGGCGTGGGCGCTCTAGTGGCGGTCGACGCCGAGGCTCGCCAGGAGCTCGCCGCGCATTCGGGCGAGCTCGGCCGAGGCCCGGTCCCGGGGACGGGCACCGGGCACGGTGATGGTCTGCGTGATGGTGGCGCCGGGCTTGCCCGGTTCGCGGCCGAGCACGATGATCCGGTCGGCGAGCTGCAGGGCTTCATCGACGTCATGCGTGACGAGAAGGACGGTGGCGGGCGCAGCGCGGTGCACGTCCAGCAGCAGGTCCTGCATCTTCAGCCGGGTCAGGGCATCCAGGGCCCCAAACGGTTCGTCCAGCAGCAGGACACCGGGCTTGCGGGCCAGGGCACGGGCGAGTGACGCACGCTGGGCCATGCCGCCGGAAACAGCACGCGGCTGGTGCTTGGCAAAGCTGTCCAGTTCCACGAGTTTGAGCAGCTCGGAGACCTTGGCTTTGCCTTCGGAAGCGCTGGTGCCCTTCGGCAGGCCAATCGCAACGTTGGCCTGCAGGGTCTGCCACGGCAACAGCCGCGGTTCCTGGAAAGCCACAGCACACCGGTCGTCAATGCCGCGCACAGCCGTACCGTCGATCAGCACCTGGCCGGTGGAAGCGGCGTCGAGCCCTGCGGTGGCGCGCAGCAGGGTGGACTTGCCGCAGCCGCTGGAACCCAGGATGGCCAGGACCTCGCCCGGACGGACTTCGAAGTTGATGTCGCGCAGCACCACGTGGGCGTCTGTGCCGGAGCCGAAGCTGCGGCCGACGCCGTCGAACGTCACGGACAGTGCGGTGTCGGGAGCAGTGCGCGGGGCAGCGGAGACGGCATGGGAGCCGGAGGAAAGTACTGCAGTCATGTGAACACTCCATCGGTCCTGGCAGTAGCACCCTACGGAAAACGTCCTGGGCCGCTGCCGGCCTCCTGCGACGTCCACCTCGATATCGCAGTGCCTCAAGGAGGAAGCACTACGACCAGGGTTGCTGCGGCTTCACTGATCCAGGTCTCTCAGCCGCTCGGGATGGTCAAGACCCAACTAAACGCCCTGAAGTCCGATTCCGGCAAGTCCCGGCGTAACATTTCTCAGCCCCTCCCTCCCCCATCGAGATAGCAGAAACTGCACGTTACAGCGCTGAAACGTGCAGTTTCTGTCATCTCGATGGTTCGGGGCGGGGCGGCTGGGCGCCCGGGAGGTGAAGTACGACGGCGGCGGTTACGCCGCGTGAACACGTCGGCTTGCGTGCCACCGGGGGAGCGGGCGCATACTGAACCCGCAGGATCATGAGTCCCAACGCGAAGCTCTGGCTCGTTGGGCGGCAACCCTCTCCCGTAGCGGGGTGCCCCAGATGACGATCCGGTCGCCGGCAAGACCGCCCGCGGCAAGTACGGCGCTCCCTCCGCGGTGCGTCCTTCCGTAAAGGACCCTCATGGCCACCACGCCCGCCCGCCACATCCGCTTCAACGCGTTCGACATGAACTGCGTGGGCCACCAGTCGCCCGGACTGTGGCGCCATCCCGAAGACCGGTCAACGGACTACACCAAGCTCAGCTACTGGACTCACCTGGCGCAGACCTGCGAACGCGGCCTGTTCGACGGGATCTTCATTGCCGACGTCCTGGGCACCTATGACGTCTACGGGTCCTCCAACGAGGCGACCCTTCGGCAGGGCACACAGGTGCCCGTGAATGATCCGCTGCTGCTGGTCTCCGCCATGGCCCTGGTCACCGAACACCTGGGCTTCGGCGTCACAGCCGGCACGGCCTATGAGCACCCGTACCCGTTCGCCCGCAGACTCTCCACCCTGGACCACCTCACCGGGGGCCGGGTCGGCTGGAACGTCGTGACCGGCTACCTGCCCTCCGCCGCCCGGAACATGGGCCAGGAAGACCAGCTGGAGCACGACGAGCGGTACAACCATGCCGATGAATACCTCGAAGTCGTCTACAAGCTGCTCGAAGGCTCCTGGGAAGACGACGCCGTTGTCCGCGACCGGGAGACCGGCGTGTTCACGGACCCGGCCAAGGTCCACGACATCAACCACGAGGGCAAGTACTTCAAGGTCCCCGGCATTCACATTTCCGAGCCGTCCCCGCAGCGCACCCCGGTGATCTACCAGGCCGGCGCGTCCCCGCGCGGCATCGCGTTCGCTTCCGAAAACGCCGAAGCCGTGTTCGTCGGCGCCTCCACGGTGGAGAAACTCAAGGCAACCGTCACGAAGATCCGCGACGCCGCCGAAGCGGCCGGACGGGACCGCTACTCCATCCGGATCTACACGCTGCTGACCATCATCACCGCCGCCACGGCTGAGGAAGCCGAAGCCAAGCATCTTGACTATCAGAGCTACATCAGTGACGAAGGCGCGCTGGCGCTGATGTCCGGCTGGATGGGTGTTGACCTTTCCACCTACAACCTTGACGAGCCGCTGGGCTCGGTGAAGTCCAACGCCATCCAGTCAGCCGCGGCGAACTTCCAGAAAGTGAAGGACGACGGCGAGCCCTGGACGGTGCGCGACATCGCCGAGAGCGCCGGTATCGGCGGGCTGGGCCCGCGGCTGGTGGGCTCCGGCGCCGAGGTCGCCGAGGAGCTGATCCGCTGGGTGGAAGAGACCGACGTCGACGGCTTTAACCTCGCGTATGCCGTCACCCCGGGCACCTTTGAGGACGTCGTGGAGTTCGTGGTTCCGGAACTGCAGAAGCGCGGTGCCTACCCCACGGAGTACGCCCCGGGCACGCTGCGGAACAAGCTCTTTGGTGCCGGCGACAAGCTGCCCGCAGAGCACAGGGGAGCCCGGTACCGACTGGCGCCGGCCGTCACGCGCTAGGACTGGGCTTCCGCGGAGGCTGCCCCCGGGGGAGGGCGTTTGTTAGTATCTGCGTATGCACGCAGATACTAATGCTGATGACCTTACTCCCGCGAACGCCTACATTGACGTAGCCGTTGAGGTCTTCCGCCTGCTCGCGGACGCAACACGCATTCGGATTGTGCTGGCCCTGCGTGAAGGCGAACTCTCGGTGAACAACCTGGCCGAAATCGTGGAGCGCAGCCCGGCCGCTGTCTCCCAGCACCTGGCGAAGCTGAGGTGGGGCAAGCTGGTCCGTGTCCGGCAGGACGGGAACCGGGCGTTTTACCGCCTCACGGACGAGCACGCGATGCGGCTGGTGGTCGAAGCTATCCGGCAGGCCGAGCATGCCGTGGACGAGAAGCCCGGGCACCACTCATGATCCGGGTCCTGCGCAATCCCACCTACCGGGCACTGTTCTTCGCCCAGGTATTGGCGTTGCTCGGAACGGGCCTGCTGACCGTTGCCCTGGGCCTTCTTGCCTTCGACCTGGCGGGGGACTCAGCCGGAGCAGTGCTCGGCACCGCTCTTACGATCAAGATGCTGGCGTACGTGGGCGTGGCGCCGGTGGTCGCTGCCCTGGTGGACCGCTTGCCGAAAAAGGCCGTGTTGGTTGGTGCCGATGCGGTGAGGTTCGCGGTGGCACTGGGTCTTCCGTGGGTGACCGAGATATGGCAGGTCTACGTCCTGGTGTTCATACTGCAGTCCGCATCGGCAACCTTCACGCCTGCGTTCCAGTCGCTGATTCCGGGCGTGCTGCCGGATTCCCGGGATTACACCCGTGCCCTGTCACTGTCCCGGCTTGCCTATGACCTGGAATCGCTGCTGAGCCCGGCGCTTGCCGCAGTCCTTCTGACGGTGCTTACGTACAACAGCCTTTTCCTCGGAACCGCGTTCGGATTCCTCTGTTCCGCGGTACTCGTCCTGGCGTGCAGGCTGCCCGCCGCTGAGGCCTCAGGGGACGGTTTCTGGAGCCGGCTTCCGACCGGAATAAGGACCTTCGCCCGCACGCCCGCGCTGCGGTTCCTGATGCTGGCCAACGTGGTGGTGGCAGCCGGAACGGCGATCGTCCTGGTGAATTCCGTTGTCTATGCGCGCGCAGTGTTCAGGCTGGATGACGCCGCGCTGGCACTGGCCCTCGGCTGTTACGGCGTCGGATCGCTGGCTGCGGCCCTGCGTGTTCCGTGGCTGGTGGACCGTTTCGGCGTCATCCGGACGATGCTTGCGGGCTTAGCGGTGATTGTGGCGGGACTGGCAGCAGCCGTCGTCGTGACCGGAGTGCTGGCGGCGGGTCGCGCGGGCTGGCCCGCACTGCTGGCCGCCTGGGCCGTGCTGGGTATGGGAACCTCGCTCGTCAACACGCCCTCATCCCGGCTGCTGGCAGACTCCTCGACGCCGGCCAACCGAAACCTGGTCTACACGGCGCAGTTCGCTCTTTCCCACTCCTGCTTCCTCATCACCTACCCCATAGCGGGGTGGCTGGGCGAGGGCAGCCTGCTGGGTGCTGCGGGAGTCCTGACTCTCCTGGCCGCTGCCGGATTCGCCGCGGCGCTGGCGCAGACAAGGAAGAACGGTGGTTCCGCCTGGCTGCAGCCGGAGCGGTTCGAGCAGCCGCGGGGCATTGACCGGGTAGGAGCACGCTCCTACCGTTGAGGGACCCCCAGCCTCCAGCCAAGGAGAACCTCATGGAACCAGCAGCCACAGGACGCGTGCTTTCCGCCGACGGAACGCCCATTGCCTGGCAACGGCAGGGCCAGGGTCCGCCGCTGGTAGTGGTGGACCCGGTCATGATGGACCGGACCACGTCATCGATGGCCGGTGTGGCGGAACTGCTGGCGGCTGGGCACACCGTTTACACCTATGACCGCCGCGGCAAAGGCGAGAGCGGGGACGGGGAGGAGTACACCCCTGAGTCCGAGGTGGATGACCTGCTGGCCGTAGTGGAAACCGCCGGGGGAGCGGCGGCCCTGCTGGGCACGTCTTCCGGAGCCGTACTTGCGCTGCGCGCGGCGTCGGAGTCCGCTGTCATCTCCAGCGTGATCGCCGTCGAACCGCCGCTTACTGAACCCGGCACGGAAGAACCGGATATGCGGCCCGAGTTGGAAGAGCTGGTGGCAGCAGGTGACCGGGCCGGCGCCATCCGGCTGTTCCAGGAATCCATCGGAGTGCCGGCGGACATCATTGAGGCTTCGGACCCGGGCCCGTTCGAACCCGCAGCGCACACCATCGCCTATGACCTGACCCTGCTGCTTGAAACCGATGTACGGAGCCTGACCGGGATCCGCGTGCCCGTGCTGGTGCTGGCCAGCTCCGGCAGCGATGACCGGCTGAAGGAATGGGCCCGTGAAACTGCCGAGCTGCTCCCCGAGGGGTCCTTCCAGCTGCTGGAAGGCAGCTGGCACGGCCTGGATGACGCGGTGCTCGCCGCTGCCGTGGAGGCTTTTCTGGAATAGGACCGGCGTCGACCGCGTTGCTGCCTGAGCGTAGGGTGAGATCCGGCAGAGAGCTAACCGGTCACAGCAGTCAAGGAGGCACGGCATGGCACACCGCAATGACCCTGAGGTCATCACCAGGCTGCTCACAGCCAAGGGCCGGTGGGCGGTAGTCGGGCTGTCGAACAACCCCGCACGACCGGCTGTCGGTGTGTCCCGGTTTGTCCAGGATTCCCTGGGCATGGACATCGTTCCCGTGAATCTCTCCGGCGAGTCAGTGCACGGCAACCAGGGCTACACCCGGCTGGCCGAGATCCCCGGCCAGGTGGACGTAGTGGACTGCTTCGTGAACTCCGCCAAGGTAGGCAGCATCGTGGACCAGGCCATCGAAATTGGCGCCAAAGCCGTCTGGCTGCAGCTGGGTGTGGTGGATGAGGCGGCGGCGCAGCGGGCCGCGGACGCAGGCCTCGACGTCGTTATGGACACCTGCCCGGTCATCGAGGCCGGGCGGTTCGGACTCTAAAAAGGCCAGGAGGCCGGCATGAGCACTGTCCTAGTGGTGGGCGCGACCGGAGGAATCGGCCGGCTGGTGGTGCAGGAAGCCGTACGGGAGGGGTTCGCCGTCCGGGCCCTGGCCCGCAACCCGCGCAAGGCGGCGGATGTGCTGCCGCCCGGGGCAGAAGTGGTGGAAGGGGATCTCACCCGCCCCGAGACCCTCGAAGGCGCGGTCAGCGGGGTTGACGCGATCATTTTCACGCACGGTGCCAACGGCGGTGAGGACCCGCAGGCCGTGGATTACGACGGCGTGCGCAACGTCCTGCTGGCCCTGAACGGACGCCGGGTCCGGATAGTGCTGATGACGGCGATCGGACTGACGAACCGGACCGCGTTCGGAACCCTGGTGGACTGGAAACGGCGCTCCGAGCGTCTGCTCCGGGCCAGCGGACTGCCGTACACCATCGTCCGGCCCGGATGGTTCGACTACAACGAACCCGGCCAGGGCCGGGAAATCGCCCTGCAGGGAGACCGCCGGCGGACCGGCACGCCTGCGGACGGCGGGATTGCCCGCACCCAGATTGCCGAAGTGCTGGTGCACGCCTTGAGTTCCGACGACGCCCTCGGCAAGACCCTTGAACTCATCGCCGGGGACGGAGAGCCGGTCACTGACTTCGATGCCTTCTTCGCACCGCTCCAGGCCGACCCTCCGGGCACGCTGGACGGAGTGCAGGACGATCCAAACATGCCCCTGGACGAAGAACCGGAAAGCATCCGGGAGGAGCTGGCTGCCATGGGCAGCCGCTAAAGAACCTGGGCTACCCCCGCCGGTCCGCAGGGAGGGATCGGTGGACCTTCCAGGCAGAGAGCATCTGGTCCCGGGTGCCGCCGGGATGTGCGGCATGCCAGTCCCGGGCGAAGCGGTTGAGCTCGAACTGCGGGCCAATCGGAGCGGCTGCCGCGGCACGGGTGGCGTGCCAGTGATCCAGCGCCGCAGCCAGGGTAGCCGTCCCGTCATTGGCGGCGAAGAACTCGCGCATGGGGGCATCGAACCGGAAACCAGGCCCCAGCGCGTTGACGAAGAACTCCCGCAGCACCTGGCTGCAGGGATGTCCCGCCGGAATCACCGTATGGATAGTCAGCGGCGGAACGAGCCGTTGCCGGGAGCGCCGGGGCTTCGCAGCCGGCGCCGGAAGCGGCTTGCCCGCCAGGTAGGCCGCAACCCGTTCGGCCAGCTGTTCCTTGGACCCCGTGGCCGGAATCTGCTGCGCCCGGGCAAACGCCTGCAGCTCATCCTTCAGCCAGTACCACCGGCGGAACTCGCCAGCCCCGAGCGAGGAAGACAGGGCAGGGCGTTCCGGAAGGGTCACGTTCCCATCCTCCCGGATCTGCCCGGAATTCTGTGCTCCCGCGCCGCGAACGGCCCGGTGAATGAATGGCGTGGACCCAGGGAGAGTTCTCAGCGGGTGCGTAACAACGGTGCGTAACAATACGGATTGTGACGCCGGTGGCGTTACGAACCGACGCATAGGGCCGCACGGAGAAATCTTCTGGCCCTGACCGGGTGCAGCCGGTTTAGATAGTGGCGTAACCATCCAGAGCGGCTGAGAGACCTGGCTCCGTGACGCCGCAGCAACCCCCTTCCGCGGGCATACCCGCCGAAGAAGGGTGCTACCGCCAGGACCGATGGAGAAGCACCTGCTCTTAGACGGTCCGCTGCTCCCGTGCCCCGCTGCACGGGCGCCGGGCGGGCGAAGCGGCGTGCACCTCTTCCCGGGCATAGACCGCAGGAGGACAGCATGATCCGTATTGAGAACGTCTCCACCGTCTTTGGAGGCGGTGAATCGGCTTTCACGGCAGTGGACAGCGTCAGCCTTGAAATTCCCAAGGGCAGCATCCAGGGCATTATCGGGTTCTCCGGTGCCGGAAAATCCACGCTGCTGCGCAACATCAACCTGCTGGAACGCCCAACTTCCGGCCGCGTGCTGGTGGATGGAACGGACCTGACCGGGTTGGGTGATGCCGAGCTTCGTGCGGCCCGGCATGAGATCGGGATGATCTTCCAGCACTTCAACCTGCTGAACAACCGCACCGCCGCGCAGAACGTTGAACTCTCGCTGAAGTTCGCCGGCGTGAAGAACGCCGCCGAACGCCGCACCCGCGCACTGGAGGCGCTCGCCGTCGTCGACCTCTCGGAGAAAGCGGGCACCTATCCGGCCAAGCTCTCCGGCGGGCAGAAGCAGCGTGTTGCCATTGCCCGTGCCCTGGCCACGCGGCCCAAGGTGCTGCTGTGCGACGAACCGACCTCCGCCGTCGATCCGAGGACCACTGCCTCCGTGCTGCAGTACCTCAGCGACGTCAACGCGCGGTTCGGGATCACGATCGTGGTGGTCACCCATGAAATGAACGTCATCAAGGCGATTGCGGACAATGTCGCCGTCATGGAGGAAGGCCGGGTGGTGGAACAGTTCGCGCTCGCGGAACTGGCCCGCCCCGGTTTCACCCCGGCCACCGCGATCGGCCGGTACCTGATCTCCGACGAAATCACCCTGGACCGGGCTGCCCGCCGGGAAGGAGCCCGCGTTGCTTGAGCGAATTGCCGAAGTCTGGCCGGAACTGCTCGCCGCACTGGGGCAGACCGGCACCATGCTGCTGGTCGCGATTCCGCTGGCGGTGCTGATCGGCACCCCGCTGGGTGTGCTGCTCTACTCCCTTGGGCCGGACGGGCTGGGGCACAAACCGCGGCTGCACCGCGTCCTGGACTCACTGGTGAACCTGGTGCGTTCCTTTCCGTTCCTGATCCTGCTGATCGCGATCATCCCGTTCACCCGCTTCGTGGTGGGAACAACCATCGGCACCGCAGCTGTGATCGTGCCGCTGACCATTAACGCCATTCCGTACTTTGCCCGGTTCGTGGAGCAGAACATCACCGCGTTGGGCGGCGGCGTGGTGGAAGCCGCCCGCTCCATGGGAGCAACCCGCGGCCAGATCGTGCGGGACGTGCTGCTGGTCGAAGCGCGTCCGGCACTGATCAGCTCGGTCACGATCATGACCGTCAGCTTCATCTCCTACTCCGCGATGGCGGGGCTGGTGGGCGGCGGCGGAATCGGCGACTTCGCCATCCGCTACGGCTACTACCGCTATGAAACCGGGCTGATGCTCACCGCGATTGTGCTGATGGTCCTGCTGGTCCAGGCCGTGCAGCTGGGCGGCTCCTGGCTCTCCCGCCGCGCCGACAAGCGCCTCTAGCCTTCCCGCTCCTATCGAAAGTTACTTCCATGAGCATTCTTAGTACCCGTTTTCCCGGCGGGCGTCCGCGCCTTCTGCTGAACGCCTTCCTGATGAACACCACCAGCCACATCCGCGGCGGCCAATGGCGCCACCCCGATGCCGGGCAGCACCGCTTCAACGAGCTGTCCTTCTGGACAGACCTTGCCCGGCAGCTCGAAGACGCGAAGTTCGACGCCCTGTTCTTCGCCGACGTCGTGGGCCTGTACGGCAACCACGACGGCGGATGGGCCTCCCACGTGCGCCGCGGCCTGCAGGTGCCGGCCAATGATCCGCTGCTGCTGCTCGCGGCACTGTCCGGCGCCACCAGGGACATCGGCCTGGCGGCGACGTCGTCCGTGGTGCAGAGCCATCCCTTCCAGTTCGCGCGGCAGATGTCCACTCTGGACCACCTCTCCGGCGGCCGGGCCGGCTGGAACATCGTCACCTCCGTGCTGGAGAACGCGCACCGCAACTTCGGCAGCGACGGCCTCACCGAGCACGACCGCCGGTATGACTGGGCGGATGAATACACCGACGCGGTGTACAAGCTCTGGGAAGGATCCTGGGATGATGGCGCGCTGGTCCAGGACAAGACCAGCGGTCTGCACGCGGACCCGGACAAGGTCCACAAGATCCACCACCGCGGCGAGCGGTACTCGATCGACGGACCGCACCTGAGTTCACCCTCCCCGCAGCGCACCCCCTTGCTCTTCCAGGCCGGCAGCTCCGGCCGCGGGCAGCAGTTTGCCGCAGCCAACGCCGAAGCTACCTTCATTTTTGCGCCCAACCCCGCCCATGCAGCGAAGGTCGCCGCCGGGGTCCGGGCACGTGCCGTGGACGCCGGGCGGCTGCCCGGGGACGTCAAGGTATTTACCGGTCTGTCCTTTGTGGTGGGCGGAACGGAAGCCGAAGCGCAGCGCAAAAAGGCGGAGCTGGACGAGTACCTGGACCTCGACGCCGTGATCGCGCACATCGGCGGCGGTCTGGGCATCGACCTCGGCGGACTGGACTTGGACACCCCGCTGGGCGAAGTGCAGACCGAAGGCGGCCGCGGCGTGCTGCAGGCCATCATCGACTCCACCCCCGGCGGGAACCCGACCCTGGCTGACGTCGCCCGGTACCGCACCGAAGCGCAGCAGATAACCGGCACCCCGGAGCAAATTGCCGATGAGCTTGAACGCTGGCAGGACGCCGGCGTGGACGGCATCAACATCATCAACGCCATCCTGCCCGGCTCCTACACCGACTTCATCGACGGTGTGCTGCCGGAACTGCGCCGCCGCGGCCTGGCGCAGGGCGAATACGCCCCCGGAACGCTGCGCGAAAAGCTTTTCGGCACCGGCCCGCTGCTGAACGAACGCCACCGGGCCGCGCGGTTCCGCGGTGCGTTCACCCCCGACAACACCCTTGCCATCCCAGGAGCTACCCGATGACCGCCAGTCTGCTCACCCGCTACGGCTACAGCCCCGCCCCGGACGCGGCCCGCTGGTTCGCCGTGGCCGACGACGTCGCTGCGATCCTTGGTGCGGATGCGCTGGAACGCGACGCCGCCAACAAGCCCCCGTTCACTGAAGTTGAAATCCTCCGCCGGTCCGGGCTGCTGCCCCTGACGATCCCCGCCCGCTTCGGCGGCACCGGAATCGACTGGAGCACCGCCTTCGAAATCGTGCAGCGGGTGGCCCGGGCGGACAACTCGATCGGCCAGCTGCTGGGCTACCACTACATCTTCCAGGCCTTCCCCTACATTGACCTGGATGAGGAGCGCGGGCAGGAACTGGCGGACGAGTGCCTCGTACAGCAGTGGCTCTGGTCCTCCACCGGCACACCCCAGGGGCCGCAGGCCACCGCCGTCCGCACCGCCGGCGGATACCTGGTCACCGGCAAAAAGCCGTTCTCCACCGGCAGCCGGGTGGCGGACCGGATCTACGGCCGGGCCGTGCTCGAAGGCGGCGACCGGCTGGCGCTGATTATCGACACGGCTTCCGACGGCGTCATCCGCCACGACGACTGGGACGTCCTGGGCTCGCGCCTCACCGCCACCAACACCATCGAGTTCCGGGACGTGTTTGTTCCGGACACGGCAGTGATCACCAACCTGGGAGCACACGACGGCGAACGCAGCCCGCACCAGGTGCTCACCACTCCGGCATTCCAGCTGCTGTTCGCCCACGCCTACCTCGCCGCCGCGGAAGGAGCCGTGCTGACAGCCCGGGACTACACCCTGGGCTCCGCTCGGCCGTGGTTCCACGCGGAGGTGGCATCGGCGTCGGACGATCCGTTTATCCAGAACCACTACGGGTCCTTCGCCGCGAAAGTCCAGGCGCTTGCCGCCGTCGTCGACCAGGCCACCACCGCCCTGCAGTGGGCGTTCGACGCCGGGGAGTCGCTTACCGCTGCGGACCGCGCAGGGGTGGCGGAGCAGATCGCGGCCGCGAAGATCACTGCGCACGAGGTGTCCCTGGATGTCACCGCGCGGATCTTCGACGTCACCGGTGCCCGTGCGGCCGGAAGCAAATACGGGTTCGACAGGTACTGGCGGGACGTCCGCACCCACACCCTGCACGACCCCGTTGCCTGGAAATACAACGAACTCGGCCGGTTCTTCCTCAACGGGACCGAGCCGGTTCCCTCCGCCTACCGCTAATTCACTCCACTTTTCTAAGGAACACCCATGGAACGCAGGAACTTCCTCAAACTCGCCCTCGCCGGTGCAGGTGCTGCCTCGCTGACCGCCGCCACCGGCTGCGGCTTGACCGGCGGTGCAGCTGCCAGCGGGGACAAGACCATCAAGATCATCGCCACCGAATCCGCTCCCTACCAGGAGCCCACCAAGATCGCGGCCGAGCTGCTCAAGGCCAAGGGGTGGACGCTGGAGGCCACCTACGTCACGGACATCATCCAGCCGAACCTGGCAGTCTCCAACGGCGAATTCGACGCCAACTACTTCCAGCATGGTGCCTACCTGCAGCAGTTCAACGTGGACCAGAAACTGGAAGTGCAGCCGCTGTTCTACGTCTACGGATCTCCGGCCGGAATCTGGTCCGAGCGGTGGAAGTCCCTGCAGGATCTGCCCGACGGCGCGCGGATCGCGCTGCCGGTGGACCCCGCCAACAACGGACGCGGACTGGTGCTGCTGCGCGATGCAGGGCTGCTGGAACTCAAGGACGGTGTGGGGGTCATCCACACGTCGCAGGAGAGCATCACGGCCAACCCGAAGAACTTCGAGTTCGTGGAAGTGGACCAGCAGTCCCTCTCCAAGACGCTGCCGGACGTGGACGCCGGGGTGCTGTTCGTGCGGCTCGCCGCGGAGATCGGGCTGTCCCCGGATGTCGCGCTGGCCTTCGAGGCGGAAGCAGACCAGATTCCGTTCCGCTGCGTGGTTGCGGGAACCGCGGAGTTCGCCGAGACCGAGAAGGCACGCGTATTGCAGGAGGCCTACCAGTCGCCGGAGGTCCGGGAATGGTTCGCCGGCTACATGGGCGGCGTGCTGCCCACTCCGTGGGATGCGGATCCGCTGGAGGAACTCGACTCCTGGTGGCAGGCCTAGAGCTTGCCGAACCGGGCCCTGATCAGGGCCATGTAGAGCCCGTAAAGTACCAGTCCCACGCCGACGGCGCCCAGTACCAGCCAGCCCAGCGGGGCCTCATGCAGGGCGCGCAGGGCGCCGTCGAGCCCGGTGGATTTCTCCGGGTCTGCCGTCACGGCTGCGGCTATCACCAGTCCGCCCAGGATCACCAGCGAGATGCCCTTGGCCACAAAGCCGGCGATTCCGGTGGCGGTGGCGGTGCGCTGCCAGGTCCGGCCGGGTACTGCCTTGAGGTCATTCCGGAACTTCCGCGTAACTCCCTTAAAGATGAAGTAGATGCCAATGCCCGCGATCACTGCTCCGGCCAGGCCGACCACCAGCTGGCCGGCAGGCTGGCTGAGCACCCGCCCGGTCCAGGTGATCTGGCTCTGTTCGCTGTCACTGGAGCCGCCCAGGGCGAAGACACCGAAGGAGACGCCGATGGCGCCGTAGACCACGGCTGACCCGGCATCGGTGGCACGCTTCTTCCAAACGTCGGCCTTGCTCTCACCCGAATCGAGGAAAACCCGGGTGGCCTGGAACAGTGCCAGCGCCAGGCAACCGAGGAAGCAGGCCCAGATCAGGAAAATGCCGCCGGGCTGGTCAGCGAGTGCGGCGACGGCACCGGATGAATCGGCGTCGCCCCCGCCGCCGCCGGCAATCTGGAGGGCAATGAAGCCGATCAGGGCATGGAGTACGCCGCTGGCGACATATCCCATGCGGGCCGCGCGTTCGAACCCCTTCGAGTCGGCTGCCCGTTCTGCGGCCTGGCCTACTCTGCCCCCGCGTGTGCCTGCCCGATCGTTGCCCAATGTGTCCTCCAACGCTGCGGACTGCCCGGGGGCGCCGCAGCTTAGTTCGTGTGCTTAGTGATCGTCTACCATCCTGCCATCAGTGGTGCGCCCGGACCTACGCGGCGCTATGGTCGGTTTATGGACGCCGCATCGCTGAGGCAGTACTGCCTGTCCCTGACCGGATCGTATGAAGACTTTCCCTTTGGCCCGGAAACGTCGGTGTTCAAGGTGCGTGCCGGTGGCCCGTCACGGCCGGCGAAAATGTTTGCGATGAGCACCCTGGAAGCGGATCCGCTGATGGTCAGCCTGAAATGTGAACCTGAACTGGCTCTGCAGCTGCGCGCGGCCCATCCGGAAATCAGCGGGGCGTGGCACATGAACAAGACGCACTGGAACCAGCTGGATCTCACCGGCGGGCTGGAGGAAGAGCTGGTGCGGAACCTGGTGGAGGACTCCTATGACCTGGTGGTGGCCTCGCTGCCGCGCCGGGACCGCGAGTCACTGGCCTGGAAGGGGCTGGCCGAGGGGTGAGTGGACGGGAGCTGACCTATGCGGACGCCGGGTTCACGGAGCGGCCGTATCCCCGGCCCCTGGAGGGTGGATGGCCGGAGGGTTACCGGCTGGTGCTGCGGTCCGAATTGATTGACGTGCCGGACGCGGCTGCCGGTTTCCTGCGGCTGGCGGAGGGCGTGCTCGGCTGGGACCTGCACCGCGGCAGTGGGCTGCGGGTTGCGGCATCGACACCGCGGGCGGCGGCGGGGGTGGAGATGGCCTCCGGGG
>NZ_JAXIOM010000056.1:0-24620 GCF_049311025.1 Arthrobacter sp. 3Tela_A | reverse complement strand
CTAGGCTGGTGGGGTCGGATTTGTGTATAAGAGCCAGGCCGCTGTCTGCCCGGGACCAGTGGTGCAGAACAGGCATCCGCACCCCGGTATGAACGGTCTCCTTATCAACGCAGATAGGTTGGACGGTGCGGCAGTCTTCCAGTGCTCTGCAGGGCAGGGTCTTCCGGAGCCCTGAAACACTTCAGCGGGATGCCTGGCGGGCTCACGAAAGCCTGCGTTCCCAGGGGGAAGTCCTCGACGTACTCCGCCCCGGAGTCCGCGAATCCTGGCAGCGGTCCCTGCGGCACCACCCTGATCCCGACGCCGCCAGATCCGCCCTGGTCCTTGAAGGCGCCGAGCTGGCTGCGTACCGGCAGTCGCATCCGCTGGCCTCCATCATGCCCGTGATACAACGGCTTCTGGTGGAGCCGGGCCGGGATACCGGGCTGCTGGTGGCTGTGGGGGACCAGCTGGGCCGGCTCCTCTGGGTGGACGGAGACCCGGAACTGCTGCGCCGGGCTGAGAACATGATGTTTATGCCCGGTGCGGACTGGTCGGAGAACGCCGTGGGCACAAGTGCACCCGGCACGGCGCTGGCCACGGGCCGCAGCGTGCAGATCGCCGGCGCCGAGCATTTCAGTCCCCAGGTGCACCCGTGGTCCTGTACCGCGGTCCCGGTCCAGGATCCGGAATCCGGAAGCGTGCTGGGCGTAGTGGACATCACCGGCAAGGAAGAAGCGGTTGCCGTGCACACCCTGGCCCTGGTTCAAGCGGCCGTAGCGGCGGCCACTGCGCAGCTGCGCGTTGAACGCCTCCAGCTCAGCGGGACACGCCCCGCACGCCGCGGCACGTCCGCCCGGACTCCCCGGCCAAGCCTGTACCAGGACAGCCTGCAGGTCCTGGGGACGGATACCGCAGACCTGTGCGTGGACGGAATCCGGCTGCAGCTCAGCCAGCGGCATTCGGAACTCATGACCCTGCTCGCCCTGCATCCGCGCGGCCTGACCGCAGAAGAACTCGCAGTGCTGGCCTATCCGGAGGAAGCGTCGGTGGGCAGCGTCCGTGCCGAAATGCTGCGGCTGCGCAGGCTCCTCGCCCGTATGTCCTCAGCCCGGATCGTTCCGGAGTCACGGCCCTACCGGCTGCCCGCGGACCTGGTGCTCGACGCCGGCCAGGTCCGCGCCTGCCTGTCCCGCGGCGCGCACCGGCTGGCCCTGAATATCTACAAAGGACCCGTGCTGCCGCATTCGCAGGCCCCCGGCATTGTGGAACTGAGACGGGGCCTGAGCGCTGAACTGCGCGAGGCTGTCCTGGGTGAGGCCGGGATCGAGACAGTGCTGCAGTATCTTCGGCTCGACGAAGCAGCGAACGACGCCGAGGCGTGGCGGCTGGCACTGCAGCTGCTGCCTCCGCGCTCCCCGCGCCGGGCGGGCATAGTCGCGGGGCTGCAGCGGATCGAACGGGAGCTGGCCTAGGAGCGGGCTTCTCCGCCCGGCTCCGGGGCCCGCACACCGGCCGGCTCGCCGGCCTGCGGTCCGATGACGGGTTTGATCCGCAGGCTGGTCAGGAATCCGATGAGCAGGGCGCCGGCCGCGATCCAGCCGGCCAGCGAGGCACCGCTGGTCATGGCGTCCCGGGCGGCGTCGGCGATAAACGCAGTCTGTGGATCGGCGGCCAGTGCGGCGATGCTGCCGCCGGAAGTGGCGTTGACCGAATCAACGGCACCGGCCAGCTGGGGCGCGCCGGCCACCGCGTCTGCGACCTGGTTCTCGGTTCCGGTGCGCAGCGTCGTGAAGAACGCCGTTCCCAGGACTGCGATGCCCAGTGCCGAACCGGTCTGCCGGGCGGTGCTCTGCGTGGCGGAACCCTGGCCGCTCTTGGCGAGCGGGACTTCGGCCAGGATCACCGAGGTTAGCTGGGCGGTGGCCAGGCCGACGCCGATGCCGTAGAAGAGCAGGATCGGGGAGGTGAGCCAGGCGGTGCTGTCCGGGCGGATCAGCAGGGCAAGCGCGGCAATGGAGAGGATTTCCAGGGCCAGGCCCATCCGTACCACCACGACCGGGCTGTACTTCCGTGCCAGTGACGCAACGCCGCCGGAGGCGAGGAAGGAGCCGGCAGCCAGGGGAAGCAGGGCAAGGCCGGCTTCGAAAGCGGTGTAGCCCAGCACGTTCTGGAACCACAGCGGAAGGGACAGGATCAGGCCGAATTCGCCGAAGCTCACAATCAGGGCAGTCACGTTGCCGTTGGCAAAGGACGGGATGCGGAACAGGGAGAGGTCCAGGATCACGCCTTTGCCGGCTGCGGTCCGCGACCGCTCAAGCAGTACAAAGCCCACCAGTGCCGCCACGGCCACTGCAAAGGCCACCGGCACGGGGGAGAGGGACCCAACCTGGAACGGTGCGTCCTCGGCGGCGTTCCACCAGCCGTAGCTTCGGCCCTCGATCAGGCCGAAGACCAGTGCACCGAAGCCCAGGATGGACAGCGCGGCGCCACCGAGGTCCAGACGCTGGGCGGCACCGGTAACGGCTTCCGAGGATTCCGCTACGAACAGCAGCAGCCCGGCTACCACCAGCACACCCACCGGAATGTTGATGCCGAAGGCCCAGCGCCAGCTGGCATTCTCGGTTAGCCAGCCGCCCACCAGCGGGCCGATGGCAGCCATGCCGCCAATAGTGGAACCCCAGACCGCGAAGGCAATCCCGCGGTCCCGGCCCTGGAAGTTCGCATTCAGCAGCGCGAGGGTGGTGGGCAGGATCATTGAGCCGCCCAGGCCCTGTATCGCACGCCCCAGGATCAGGACGCCGCCGGATTCGGCGAGTGCGCACAGGACCGAGGCAGCGACAAAGAGAACGACGCCGATCAGCATGATCCGCCGCCGGCCCACCCGGTCCGCAATCCGGCCCCAGGTCAGCAGCAGCGCGGCGAAGAGCAGAGTGTAGATTTCCTGCACCCACTGGATCTCGGTGCTGGAGATCCCGAGGTCCCCGACGATCGACGGTACGGACACGGACACGATGGTGGCGTCCATGATGATCATGGCCACGCCCAGGCTGATGGCGAGCAGGCCCCACCAGCGGTAGCGGAGGTACCGGCTGGGCGGTTCGGTGCCGCTGCCCGGAAGTTCGGAAGTCATTAGCTTTCCTTATATCTCGATTACTAAGAAATTGCCCTAGGTAACCATAAACCCGCTATGGGCGGGCCGCCAGACGGTCCGCGAACGTCCCTGCTACGCAGATGCTACGTCTGCCTGCGTAGTGTTCGGCGCACCGACGGACACGACACCGAGGTCGTGTACCAACGCTCAAAATGAGGAGCAAACAAGTCATGACCGTATACGCGCAGCCCGGACAGGGCGAGGCACTTGTCTCATTCAAGCCCCGCTATGAGAACTGGATCGGCGGAGAATGGGTCGCCCCGGTCAAGGGCGGTTACTTTGAGAACGTTTCACCCGTGACGGGCAAGGTCTTCTGCGAAGTGGCCCGCGGTACCTCCGAGGACATCGACCTGGCCCTCGACGCAGCGCACAAGGCAGCTCCGTCCTGGGGCAAGACCTCCGTGGCGGAGCGGGCCAACATCCTGAACCGCATCGCCGACCGGATCGAGGAAAACCTCGAGCTGCTCGCCGTCGCCGAAACCTGGGACAACGGCAAGCCGGTCCGGGAAACGCTGGCAGCGGACATGCCGCTGGCCGTGGACCACTTCCGGTACTTCGCCGGGGCCATCCGCGCCCAGGAAGGCACCCTCTCCCAGATCGATGACAACACCACGGCGTACCATTTCCACGAGCCGCTGGGCGTCGTGGGCCAGATCATCCCGTGGAACTTCCCCATTCTGATGGCCACCTGGAAGCTTGCGCCGGCGCTCGCCGCAGGCAACGCCGTCGTGCTCAAGCCTGCAGAGCAGACCCCGGCGTCCATCCTGGTGCTGGCCGAACTGATCGCTGACCTGCTGCCGGCCGGCGTCCTGAACATCGTCAACGGCTTCGGGGTGGAGGCCGGCAAGCCGCTGGCGTCCTCCAAGCGGATCCGCAAGATCGCCTTCACCGGTGAAACCACCACCGGCCGCCTGATCATGCAGTACGCCAGCCAGAACCTGATCCCGGTGACGCTGGAACTGGGCGGCAAGAGCCCGAACATCTTCTTCGGCGATGTAGCTGCCCGGGATGACGCGTTCTACGACAAGGCGCTGGAGGGCTTCAACATGTTTGCCCTGAACCAGGGCGAAGTCTGCACCTGCCCGTCGCGTGCCCTGATCCAGGACTCCATCTACGACTCCTTTATGTCCGATGCCCTGGCCCGCACCGCAGCCATGGTGCAGGACAACCCGCTGGACACCAACACCATGGTGGGAGCGCAGGCTTCCAACGACCAGCTGGAAAAGATCCTCTCCTACATGGACATTGCCGGGCAGGAAGGCGCCAAAGTCCTCGCCGGCGGAAAGCGCAACATGCTCGACGGCGACCTGGCCGGCGGCTTCTATGTTGAGCCCACCGTCTTTGAAGGCACCAACAACATGCGCATCTTCCAGGAAGAGATCTTCGGGCCGGTGGTATCGGTGACCCGGTTCTCCGACTACGGCGAGGCGCTCTCCATTGCAAACGACACCCTCTACGGCCTGGGCGCAGGCGTCTGGTCCCGGGACGGCAACACGGCCTACCGTGCCGGGCGGGATATCCAGGCCGGGCGCGTCTGGGTGAACAACTACCACGCCTACCCTGCGCACGCGGCGTTCGGCGGCTACAAGTCCTCCGGCATCGGACGCGAGAACCACGCCATGATGCTGGACCACTACCAGCAGACCAAGAACCTGCTGGTCAGCTACGCCGAATCCAAGCAGGGCTTCTTCTAGACAGCCCGGTTCCACCTGCCAGTCCCCCCAGCAGGACCACCCCAAACAAGGAGATCGACATGGAACACATGCAGGCCGCAGTCGTAAACACCCTGGGTGAACCGCTCACCGTAGGAGATAACGATGTTCCGACCCCCGGGCCGGGGCAGGTCCTGGTCAAGCTCATGACAACCGGGGTCTGCCACACGGACCTGCATGCTGCCCAGGGGGACTGGCCGGTGAAGCCCAGCCCGCCCTTCATTCCCGGGCATGAAGGGGTGGGCCGCGTAGTGTCGCTCGGCGAAGGTGTGACCGAGCTGAAGGAAGGGGACATAGTGGGCAACGCCTGGCTGTGGTCCGCCTGCGGGGTCTGCGAGTACTGCCGCACGGGCTGGGAGACTCTGTGCGAGCAGCAGCAGAACGGCGGTTACAGCGTCAACGGGTCATTCGGGGAGTACATGCTGGTGGACGAGAAGTTCGCGGCCCACATTCCCGAAGGTGCGGATCCGGTGGAGGTGGCACCCGTTCTCTGCGCCGGCGTCACGGTCTACAAGGGGCTGAAGATGACCGAGGCCCGGCCGGGACAGTGGGTCGTCATTTCCGGTATCGGCGGGCTGGGGCACGTCGCCGTGCAGTACGCCAAGGCAATGGGGCTGCGGGTCGCGGCCGTGGACATCGCCGAGGACAAGCTGGCGCTGGCACGCGAATTCGGGGCCGAGGTCACGGTCAATGCCTTGAACGAGGATCCGGTCGAGGCAATCCAGGCACAGACCGGGGGAGCCCACGGCGTGCTGGTCACGGCCGTGCATCCCTCAGCCTTCGGGCAGGCCATCGGGATGGCCCGCCGGGGCGGAACGATCGTCTTCAACGGCCTGCCGCCGGGGGACTTCCCGGCACCGATCTTCGACATCGTGCTCAAGGGCCTGACAATCCGCGGTTCGATCGTCGGCACCCGCCAGGACATGGTTGAGGCCCTGGACTTCTACGCCCGCGGCCTCATCCACCCGAAGGTCTCGACCCGTCCGCTGGAGGACATCAACGACGTCCTGGACGAACTTGCCGCCGGCCGGATCGACGGACGGGTGGTGGTCCAGTACTGATGGACCAGGTCACAGGACAAGTCCTGAATGCTGCGCCGGCCCTGCCCGGGGAGACATCTTCCCGGGTGGGGCTGACGCCCGCCGCACAGGCCCTGCTCAGGGCCTTGAAGCAGCAGCACGGGCCGCTGATGTTCCACCAGTCCGGCGGATGCTGCGACGGCTCCTCGCCCATGTGCTATCCCGAGGGGGACTTCATCACCTCCGAAGCAGACGTGCTGCTGGGTGTCTTCGACCTGGACGGCGAGGACATCGGGTTCTGGATGTCCGCCGAACAGTTTGAGTACTGGAAGCACACGCACCTTACGGTCGACGTCGTGACCGGCCGGGGGAGCGGATTCTCCCTGGAAGCTCCGGAAGGAAAACGTTTCCTGATCCGGTCCAGGCTCCTGGATGTGCCCGGATAGGCCTCAAGTAGTAAGGTTGCTGTTTAATCCCTTTCCGGCCGCTGGCCGGAAAGGATTGGACGGTACATCATGATGCCTCGAGCGGGGCGGGAATGAGGAACACCATGGTTAAGAAGATGACTTTTCTGGCAGGGATCGGTGTCGGCTACCTGATTGGTTCCAAGGCCGGCCGGGAGAAGATTATGTCCCTGTGGAACGACCCCAAAGTGCAGGACACCGTAAGCCAGGGCACTGACTGGGCAAAGGAAAAGGTTCCGGGACTGCAGGAAAAGGTCACCGGCGCCGCCAAGGACGCTGCCTCCTCGGCTAAGGATGCTGCCGCGCACGCAAAGGACAGCGCCTCCGGCGGTGGCTCCGGAGCGCCGTCTTCGGGCAGCTCCAACGGTTCGTCCACGGTTGCGGGAACGGCCAATCCGGCCGACCGCTCCCACACCTCCGGCGGCGGATCCACAATGGACCCGGCACGTCCCCAGCCCGACGGCCGCTAGTACATAAACGGGAGCCGAGGCTCCCCTCCAGTGAGATGCCCGCCCAGGAAGCCCGGGGCGGGCATTTCGCTGTGCTGATTTCCGCATTCCGCAAATTTGCCTCTCGTGCAAACTTGCACATAGTGTAGCGATGTGACTGAGCAGCAGGTTTCCCGCAGGGAGCAGAACAAGACGGCGACCCGCCGGGCAATCGCCGATGCCACGCTGGAACTGGTCCGCAGCAAAGGCGCCGGCCAGTTCACCATCGATGACATTGCAGAGGCCGCCGGAATCTCCCGGCGCACCTTCTTCAACTATTTCCCCAGCACCTCCGCGGCCCTCAACGTCGCCATGGAGGACTTCCTGGACGGAGTGCTGGGACACTTCCAGGCCCGTCCGCACGACGAAAACATCGTTGACTCGATGCTCAAGGCCCTCTCCCAGCCCGCTGACCCGGCGAACCTGGCCGTCATGGCGGAGCTTCACGGGCTCGCCGAAGAGCATCCAGACATGGCCCGGGTCCACCTCGAAGCGTGGGACCACGCCGAACACCGCATCGTGGACTCCCTGCGCACCCGTCTGGGGCAGGACACGGACCCGTTCTACACCGGAACGCTCGTAGCCGCCGTCCTGGCGTGCGGGCGCAGCGCATTTGCCGAATGGCAGCGCCGCACCCAGGGCGAGATCAACCCGCAGACCCTGAAGCTGCTCGAAGAACTCTTTACCGAAGCCATCGGATTCCTCCGTGACGGCTTCAGCCGCTAGACCGCATAAACCCGCCCGCTCAAAGAAAGACATTCCATGGCATCCCTGCTTTACCGGCTCGGTAAATTCAGCTTCCGGCACCGCTGGTGGTTCCTGAGCTCCTGGCTCGTGCTGCTGCTCGGCATCGGCGGGGCGTTCGCTGCTTTCAGCGCGCCGACGTCGAACAACTTCACCATCCCCGGTTCAGAAAGCCAGCGGGTCCTGGACGAGCTGCGTGAGCGGGTACCGGATGCCGCCGGCGGATCCGGGCGGATTGTCTTCGAAACCGAATCGGGAGAGGCGTTTACCGAGGCTGAACGCCAGGCTGTCACGGAGACCGTGGCGGAGCTGAACGGCCTGGACTTCCTGAAATCGGTCAGCGATCCCTTCGAAATGCAGGCCCAGCTGGACGGCAGCGGAGAGCAGCTCTCCGCCGGGCAGGCCGAACTGGACGCCGCGCGGGCACAGCTGGAGGCGGGCAAGCCGCAGCTCGACGCCGCCGCAGCGCAGCTGGCTGCCGGCCGCGAGCAGCTTTCGCTGGCGCAGCTGCAGGCTGACCAGCTCGAAGCCGCCGGGCAGGTGCAGCAGGCAGAAGCAATCCGGGCACAGCTCAGTGCGCAGGAAGAGCAGCTGGCTGCCGGCGAAGCGCAGCTTGCCGAACAGCAGGCCGCCTATGACGACGGCGTTGACCAGCTGGCCCAGGGTGAACAGGAACTGCTGGACGCACAGCGCATGGCTGAAGCCACGGACGGGCTGCGGTTCGTTTCCGAAGACGGCGTTACCGCCTTCTCGGAGGTCCAGTTCCAGGAGCAGTCCTACTCCGTCACCCCCGAACAGCGCCAGGAAGTCCAGGACACCGCCAACCGGATCACTGATTCCGGAGTCCAGGTCTTCTACAGCAAGGAAATTGTGGAGGACGTCTCCTCCCTCTTTGGCCCCTCTGAGGCGGTTGGTGTGGCCGTCGCCGCCGTCGTCCTTATCCTGATGCTGGGCACGCTGGTGGCCGCCGGGCTGCCGCTGCTGATGGCGATCGTCGGTGTGGCCGCCGGAGTCGGCACCACCATGGCCCTCACCGGCGTCGTGGAAATGACCTCCATCTCCCCGATGCTGGCGCTGATGCTGGGCCTTGCCGTGGGCATCGACTACTCCCTGTTCATCATCAACCGGCACCGCACCCAGCTGCTGCACGGGATGGAGCTGGAGGAATCCGCCGGCGTGGCCACCGGCACCAGCGGCAACGCGGTGCTCTTCGCCGGTCTGACCGTGGTGATCGCGCTGGCCGCGCTCGCCGTCCCCGGCCTGCCGTTCCTCAGCGTAATGGGACTTGCGGCAGCCGGCACCGTGGCCATGGCCATCCTCGTCGCACTGACGCTGACACCCGCCTTCCTGGGATTCATCGGCAACCGCATCCTCTCGAAGAAGACATGGGCCAAGGCGGGCATCAAACCCCCGGCCGCGCACGCCGCGCTGACGCCCGGGGACCAGGCTGCAGCCGCGGAGCACAAGGAAAACGGCAGCCCGCGGCGCTGGGGCAGGCTCGTCACCAACCACCCCGTAATCACCGTGATCCTCAGCGTGCTGCTGCTCGGCACGATGGCCATTCCAGCCGGCTCGCTGCGTGTGGGCCTGCCCGACGGCGGATCGGAGCCGGTGGACTCCACCGCCTACCAGGCCTACCAGCGGCTGGGGGACAGCTTCGGTGAAGGCATCAACGGACCCGTGATCGTCGTCGGGTACCTTCCGGAGGGGCTCTCGGACAGCCAGGCCTCTGACCTCACCTACGAGGTGGCGGACTCGCTGCGCGAACTTGAACACGTGACCACGGTTGTCCCCGCGTCCACCAGCGATGACGGAACCATGGTTGTTTTCCAGGTCATTCCCGAAGGCGGCCCCGCAGCCGAAGGCACCGAGGACCTGGTCCACACCATCCGCGACGACGCAGGCGAGATCAAGGATGCCACCGGCGTCGAGATCGCCATCACCGGTCAGACCGGCATCAACATTGACGTCTCGGACAAGCTGATGGACGCGATGCCGGTGTACCTGCTGATTGTGGTGGGCCTGTCCCTGGTCCTGCTGCTGCTGGTCTTCCGCTCCGTCCTGGTGCCGCTGATCGCCACCGGCGGTTTCCTGCTCTCCCTGGCCGCCAGCTTCGGCGCCGTCGTCGCGATCTACCAGTGGGGCTGGCTGGGCAGCGTCTTTGACGTGCACAACCCCGGAGCGGTGCTGAGCTTCCTGCCAATCATCCTCATCGGTGTGCTCTTTGGCCTTGCCATGGATTACCAGATGTTCCTGGTCTCCGGCATGCGCGAAGCGTATGTGCACGGCGAAGATCCGCGCCAGGCTGTCCGGAGCGGCTTCGACCATGCTTCCCGGGTGGTCACGGCGGCCGCGATCATCATGGTCTCCGTGTTCGCCGGCTTTATCTTCGCCCACCTGACGATGGTCCGCCCGATCGGCTTTGCGCTGGCCATCGGCGTGCTGCTGGACGCCTTTGTTATCCGTATGACCCTCATTCCGGCTGTGCTGCACCTGCTCGGCAAGTCTGCCTGGTGGATTCCGAAGTGGCTGGACCGGATCCTGCCCGATGTGGATGTTGAAGGGGCCAGGCTGATGGGCCGGACGCAGGCTGCTGAAGCAGGCAAAGCGGAGCAGGAGCTTGCTTCGGCTGGACGGTGAGCCGAAATGTGTCACACTTGTTGCGCTTCTGACCTGCTCAGCAGGCAGTACCGGTTACCATCGGGGTGCACTGTCCCGACCCACACCCCCCACCAAGCATTGGAGAGTGAGCCTGAATATGGCTACTGATTACGACGCACCGCGCAAGGTCGAAGAGGATGCCGGAACCGCCTCAATCGAAGAGCTTCAGGCCCGGCGGAGCGACAAGCAGTCAGCCGTAGTGGACGTGGACGAGTCGGAGGCTGCCGAAGCCTTTGAACTTCCCGGCGCGGACCTCTCCAGCGAAGAACTGCTGGTCCGGGTTGTCCCGGCGCAGGAGGACGAGTTCACCTGCGGCTCGTGCTTCCTGGTCCGCCACCGGTCCCAGTTTGCCGTTGAAAAGGACGGCACCAAGTACTGCAAGGACTGCGAGGGCTAAGCAGCTCGGCCGCCCAAAGGCCTTAACCACAACCGCCGCTCCCGGTGAATCCGGGGGCGGCGGTTGTGGTTAAGGGCGGCGGTGTGGTTTTGTTCGGTGCATGGTCAGTGCAGTCCTCTTGGCAGCTGGGGCAGGGGTCCGGCTGGGCCGCGGCCCCAAGGCGCTGCTGCCCTACCAAGGCCGCCCTCTGGTGGAACACCTGTCCGCCGAGCTGCGCCGCGGGGGCTGCGCCCGCGTCATCGTGGTCCTGGGGGCAGGATCCGCACGGGTGCGTGCAGAGGCAGACCTCGCCGCATCACACGTGGTCGTTAACCCGGACTGGGAGACCGGCATGGGGTCCTCCTTCAGGGCCGGCATTGCTGAAGCCACGGCGCTGGCGCCCGGGGAACCGGTACTCGTGGCGCTGGCCGACCAGCCGGGGCTGAATGCTGAGATTGTTGCCCGGCTGATTGCCCGCTCCGCGCCGGCCCGCGTCTCCTGTGCGGCCTACCGCCTGCCCGGCGGCAACCTGATGCGGGGACATCCCGTGCTGTTCGCCCCGCAGCTGGCCCGGGCGGCCGCTGCCGGGGCGCTGGGTGATTCCGGTGCACGCTCTTTCCTCGCTGCGCATCCGGGGCTGGTGGACCTGGTCGAGTGTGGTCCGGAAACCGACGGACGGGACATCGACACACCGGAAGACCTGGCGCTGCTGGACAGCCGGCGCATGCACGGGCCGGAGGAATAGGCCGTGTCCGTCGCAGCCCGCAGTGCGGATCGGGTAGAGTTGACGGTTCGTAGGGGAGTATCCACCCACGCTGAACCTCGTCAACACGTAGGGCACCGACGCCCGGCCGGGGCCAGCGGGCAGCCAGAGGCTGCCGGAGAGACTTGCGGTCCCTTGGCGTACCCTACGAAAGCAGAGACACCATGACAGTTTCCCCCCTGATTTGGGGCGTGACGATCGTCGTCATCCTCGGCCTGCTGGCCTTTGACTACTTCTTCCACATCCGCAAGGCGCACATCCCCACGCTGAAGGAAGCGGCCATCTGGTCCTCCATTTACGTGGGACTGGCCGTCGTCTTCGGCATCCTGGTGCTCGTCTTTGGCGGGGTCACCATGGGCGGTGAGTACTTCGCGGGGTACATCACGGAGAAGGCTCTCTCCGTTGACAACCTGTTTGTCTTCCTGATCATCATGGCGTCCTTCCGGGTGCCCCGCGAGGACCAGCAGAAGGTCCTGCTCTTCGGCATTGTCTTCGCCCTGATCGCCCGTACCGGATTCATCTTCCTGGGCGCAGCGCTGATTAACTCCTTCTCCTGGGTGTTCTACCTGTTCGGTCTGATCCTGCTGATCACCGCCGGCAACCTGCTCAAGCCCGAAGACAGCGAGAAGGATGAGGCGAACAACTTCATCATCCGGATTGCCAAGCGCGTGCTGCCCACCACCGATCACTACGACGGCGACAAGCTGATGACTGTGGAGAACGGCAAGAAGGTCCTGACCCCCATGCTGCTGGTCATGGTGGCGATCGGCGGAACGGACATCCTCTTCGCGCTGGACTCCATTCCGGCAATCTTCGGCCTGACCCAGAACACCTTCATTGTCTTCACCGCCACGGCGTTCTCCCTGATGGGCCTGCGCCAGCTCTACTTCCTGATCGACGGCCTGCTTGACCGCCTGATCTACCTCTCCTACGGCCTGGCAGCCATCCTCGCTTTCATCGGCGTCAAGCTGGTCCTGCACGCGCTGCATGAGAACACCCTGTGGTTCATCAACAACGGCGAGCATGTGGAAGTGGTCGAGGTCAGCACCGGCCTGTCGCTGAGCGTGATCATCGGCGTCCTTGTAGTCACCGTCATAGCCTCGCTGGTCAGCCCGGCCGGCAAGGCACAAACCGCCGTGAACAACGCACGCCGGCACGCCAACGACTACCTGGACCTCTCCTACACCTCGGATGAGTCCGAGCGGGAGCGCATCTACCGTGCCCTCTGCGACGAAGAGAAGCAGATCCTGCAGATGGACAAGAAGTACCGGGACAAGGTCAAGGACATCGAGGACATCCGTGCCGAGGTAGCCCGCGCCCATGAGGAGCATGCCCGCTACTCCAGCAAGTAGCTGATTCCGCTCAAAAAGCCCTCCGCAGCCATCGTGCTGCGGAGGGCCTTTTTGGCTTAACTTTTTGGCGTAACTAGGCATCAGTCCTGAGCCGGCGCCGCAGCCAGCCGGTCCTTGCGCCGAGGGTTGCTTCAGAGAGGGCGCTCTCCGGAACGAGCTGGTCATAGCGGTGGAAGCCGCCGGCCCACAAATGCAGCTCCGTGTCATTGCCGGACTCCCAGAGCCTGCTCGCATACGCCACCGTCTCATCCCGAAAGACCTCCGCGGTCCCGCATTCAAGGAAGGTGGGCGGGAGTCCGGAAAGATCCGCTGCACGGGCCGGGGCAGCGTAGGCAGAGACCGTGCCCTGTGCCCGGGCGGGACCCAGCAGGGAATCCCAGCCGAAGGTGTTCGCCGTCCGGTCCCATCCGCCGGTGCCCTCGAACTGACGGGCTGAAACTGATGAGTTCCGGTCATCGAGCATCGGGCTGAGCAGCAGCTGCCCGTCGATGCGGGGCCCGCCGCGGTCCCGGGCCATGAGAGCAAGCCCGGCTGTGATGCCCCCGCCGGCGCTCTGCCCGGCTATGAAGAGCTTTTGTCCCCGAGCCGTTTCCCGGGCGGCCCACTTCAGGGCTGTATAGGCGTCCTCCCGCGGGGTGGGGTCTGGGTGTTCCGGCGCGAGCCGGTATTCAACAGTGACGAGCGTGGCGTCGAACTCATCCACCCACTTCAGGAACGGGGTAATTCCGCTCCACCGGTCACCGGCCACCATTCCGCCGCCGTGGGTGTGGAAGATGACCGGGCCCGCAGGCGCGCTGCCGCGATGAAGCACCGAGACGGGCACGGCTGCGCCCGCGTTTGCCGGAACAAGTTCGTCACGGCGGTGGAAGCGTTCCAGCTGCTCCAGGACGGCGGGTCCGGTGGAGGCCGCCTGCCGGAGCGCGGCGAGGGATCCGGTGCCGGCGGATGAGGTCCCGCCCGGATGTCTGGCCTGGAAGACCGGGGCAATCTCGTGGTCGTAGGGAGGCGGAACCAGCTTTGTGCTCATGTATTTCCTTTGCTGACGGGAGACGGCGGACCGCCTCTTGCGCCTGTCATTTCGGGCCTGGGGTACTTTGTGACGCCGATTACACAGACCCTCTAGCCAGATGTGATTGAACTCACTAGAATCCTTATTCTAGACGAGGCAATCAAGAAAGCCTCTGCTCTTGTACCCAGATTCGTAAGGCCCCCGGGCCTGAAGGGAATTCCCAAATGACTCTTGCAGTGGCCGCAATGTCCCATGCCCCCTCCTTCGGAAATGTGGATCCGGGCGGGACCGTGTTTGCCGAGATCAACTCGGCCATTGACGAGGTCCGCGACTTCGTGGAGGACTTCGCTCCGGACATCACCATCGCCCTGGGTCCGGACCATTTCAACGGCGTGATGTACGAGATGATGCCGCCCTTCTGCGTAGGTGCGCAGGCAACAGGAGTGGGTGACTGGGGTACCGCGGCCGGTCCGCTTCCGGTAGACAGCGACGCAGCGCGGGAGCTGCACCGGCTCATTCTCGAAGACGGAATCGACATTGCCCGCTCAGAGCGGCTGCAGGTTGACCATGGTGTCCTGCAGCCCCTGGAGTTTGTGTACGGACACGGGTTCACCAACCCCTTCGTGCCGATCTTCGTGAACTCCGTCGGACTTCCCCTCACACCCATGAACCGCGTCCGCCTTTTCGGTGAAGCCGTGGGACGCGCAGCCGCCAAGCTGGACCGCAAGGTCCTGATCTTTGCCTCCGGGGGTCTCTCCCACAACCCGCCCATTCCCGTCTGGGACGGCGCTCCGGAAGAGGTCCAGGAACGCCTTATCCATTTCGAGATGACCCCGGAACAGCGTGACGTCAAGGAATCGACCATGATCGCCAACATCCGCAAGTTCGCAGAGGGCAAAGCCACCACACAGCCCCTGAACGCCGAGTGGGACAACAAGGTCCTGGACGCCTTCCGTGCAGGCGACCTTTCCGTGGTGGATTCCTGGACCAACGAGTGGTTCCACGCCGAGGGTGGCAGCGGCGCCCACGAGGTCCGCACCTGGATCGCAGCATTCAGTGCGCTGGCCACGGCCGGCAGCTACAGCTTCGCAGTGGACCGTTACTGGCCGGTGGAGACCTGGGGTGCGGGCTTCGGCGTTGTGGCCGCCAAGACGGACGGCCCTTCGTGAGCTGGGAAATGCGGACGCTGTGGCAGGAGATCGGTGACCTGCCGCACCAGCTCCGTTACGTCGACGTGGGGGGCTGCCGTACCCGTGTGCTGAGTGTTGGCCAGGGAAAAGACACGATCGTCCTGATGGCAGGCACGAGCGGACACCTGGAAGCCTTTACCCAGAACATCCGTGCTCTGGCGGGGGAATACACCGTCCTTGCCTACGACTATCCCGGACACGGGTTCTCGACCCTCGCCGGCGCCGACCTTGAGATTCCGGACTACGAACAGCATCTGCTTGGTCTGCTGGACGAACTCGGTCTGGACCAGGTGCACCTGTGCGGCGAATCGCTGGGCGGCTGGATTGCCCTGAAGTTTGCCCAGAAGCACGCGGACCGGGTCAAGACCCTGATTCTCAGCGCGCCCGGCGGGCAGGTCATGCCTCCTTCGGCGATCGGCAAGACACGATCCGTCAGCCGCAACGCCGTCGAGGACCCGACCTTCGAGAACGTCAAGGCCCGGCTGCAGGTGGTCATCCATGACCCGGCGCTCATCACCGATGAGCTGGTGCAGATGCGCCGGGCGGTCTACAGCCGCGACGGCTTCGCCAGGTCCATGAGCCACATCCTCGCGCTGCAGAACCCGGAGATCCGCTTCCGCAACCGGGTCACCGTGGAGGACTACGCAGCCCTGACCGTTCCCGCCCTGCTGGTCTGGACTGACCATGAGCCCTCCGGGGGAGTGGAGACCGGTGAAGAATTTTCCGCCGCCATACCGGACGGCGAACTGCTGCTTATCCGCAATGCCGCGCACTGGCCGCAGTGGGAAAACCCCTCGGCCTTTAACGAACGTGCCCTTGATTTCCTCGCCCGAAAGGGGTGACCCGAATGACCGAAACCACAGCTGCCGCCGGCACTGTCCAGATGCTGGCCGACGAACTCTATGAAGCCCGCCGGGCCCTGCGCCCGATCGACTTCATCCGCAACCACCTGGCGGACGGAGACCTCGACGCCGCCTACGCAATATCCGAACTCAACACCGCCCGCCGGGTCCAGGAAGCCGGTCTTCGGCGGGTAGGCCGCAAGGTTGGACTCACCAACCCTATGGTCCAGGCCAAAGCCGGAGTGGACCAGCCGGACTACGGAATCATCCTGGAGGACATGGTTTTCGAGAGCGGAACAGTGCGTCCCCGTTCCGCTTTCATCAAGCCCAAGATCGAAGCCGAGATCGCGTTCGTCCTGAAGGAAGACCTGCTCAGTTCAGACCTGGACAGCATCAAAGCCGCCATCGACTACGTGACACCCGCCATTGAGCTGGTGGACTGCCGCTACCACAACTACGGCATGTCAATCCTGGACACCGTGGCAGACAACGCCGCCTGCGAGGGCGTTGTCCTGGGCGCCGTCCGCAAGAGCTATGAAGAAGTGGACCTGGACGAGGTGGAGATGGTCCTCTACCGCGGGGACGAGGAAGTCACCCGCGGTGTGGGCCGCAATGTCCTGAAGGGCCCGATCAACGCGATTGCCTGGCTGGCCGAAACCTCACTGCGGGTAGGCAAGCCGCTGCTGGCCGGGGAGATCCTGCTCTCCGGTTCCATCGGCATGATCGTGGACTGGGACACGGACGTCACCTACCGGGCCGAGTACTCCCACGGCTTCGGATCCGTCCAGGCCACCCTGAGCACCAAGGAGAACGCAGATGCGTAGGGTTACCCCCGAAATCCGGGCTGAGATCGAACAGCTCGTAGCCGAACACCACTGGCTGCTGGACCACGGACAGGCAGACCAGCTTTACACCCTCTATGCCCCGGACGCAGTTTCCACCGGCCCGCTGGGAACGATGGAGGGCCGCGAGGCCATCAAGGCCTGGGGCGAGCGCCGAATTCAGGTTGATGCCGGGCTCGTCCGGCATTTCTCCGGCGGCACCCGCCTGGCTTTTGTGGACGGCGTCCTCTGCGGGACCACCTACTACATGACCTTCCGAGACAGCCAGCCTGATCCGCTGCTGCCGGCCAGCGTCGGCGAGTTCCGCGAGCAGTACGTGGAGCAGGAGGGCCGCTGGCTGATCCACCGGCGGGAAATCGCCCCGATCTTCGGCGGCGCCAACGCTGCTGCGCACGCACAGCGGCTGGCCGCAGGAGGAAAGCAGTGAGTTCCTCCGCCTCCGTGCCTGTGATTATGCATGTGGCAACTGCCTCGCTTTCAGTGGTGGAAGCCGCGCTCGACGCTGGTTACGACGGGCTCATGATCGACCTGCAGCACGGTGAAGTGGGACTGGAGAACGCCTGCACAATGCTGCGTGCCATTCCCCGCGGCAACGCACACATCTTCGCCCGCGCCGCCGGACTCGAATCCGGCGCGATCGGACGGCTCCTGGACAGCGGCGCCCGCGGCATTGTGGCACCAACCATCGAAACCGCGGATCAGGCCAGCCAGCTCGTCGCCGCAGTGAAGTACCCGCCGCTGGGCCGGCGCAGCCTGGGCCCCAGCCGGCCCGGACTCTACTCCGGTGGGGACTACTGCGCGGCCGGCAACGCCGCCGTCGCAGCGATAGTGCAGATTGAAACCGCAGCCGGCGTGGATGCCGCCGCGGAGATCCTCGCCGTGGAGGGAGTCGACGCCGTCTACATCGGCCCGGCGGACCTCGCGGTCTCCTACGGACTCCCCGGCCGCGCGGACTGGGCCGATGGCCCCGTCGCCGAGGGGATCGAAAAGGTTGCCGCGGCAGCCCGCGCGGCGGGTGTCCGGCTGGGGCTGTACTGCAGCGATCCGGCGTTCGCGGCTGCACAAATCCGCAGCACCGGACTGGACTTCGTTGGCATAGGAATCGACTTGATGTTTATGGGAAAGCAGGCCCGGGCAACCGTGGCAGCCCTGGATGCGGCTTTGGAGGAACAATCATGACGGAACAGGCCGACATCCTGATTATCGGCGCCGGGCCCACCGGCCTCACCCTTGCGAACCTGCTGGGGCAAAACGGCGTCTCGACCGTGCTTATCGAGGCCCGGGACGAGCTGATCGACTATCCCCGCGCCGTCGGCATTGACGATGAATCGCTGCGGGCCATGCAGGGACTGGGGCTCGTGGACAAAGTGCTCGAGCACACCGTCCCGGACCAGCAGATCCGCATCGTCAACGGCTCGGGCAAAGTGATTGCCGGGATCAACCCCACCACCCGCGAGTTCGGCTGGCCCCGGCGCAACGGCTTTGTGCAGCCGCTGGTCGACGCCGTCCTGCTCGACGGGGCACGGCGCTTTGACAGCGTAGATGTGCGGATGGGCACCGAAGCGGTGGACCTGGTCCAGGACAGCGACGGCGTTACCGTCACCGTCCGCTCGCAGGGACAGGAATCCACCATCCGTGCGGCCTACGTTGTGGGCTGCGAAGGCGGACGGTCCTTCACCCGGCAGAAGCTCGGCATCCCCTTCACCGGTGAGACCCGGCAGCAGCGCGGCCTCGTCATCGACGTCGCCAATGATCCGCTCGGCACACCGCACGCAGTCTTCGGCGGCGACCCCAACCGCGGCTACGCCACCCTCAGCCTGCCGCACGGCATCCGCCGCTGGGAGTTTATGCTCCTGGAAGGCGAGGACGATGCGCTGGTTGAAAGCGACGAGTTCCTGCATAAGCTCCTGCGGGACCACGTCGCCGACCCGTCCAAGCTGGAGATCATCCGGCGCCGGGTCTATGAACACCACGCCCGAATCGCTGACCGCTTCCGCGACGGCCGGGTACTGCTTGCCGGCGACGCAGCGCACGTCATGCCCGTCGTTGCGGGCCAGGGCTGGAACTCCTGCATCCGGGACGCGCTCAACCTCGGCTGGAAGCTCACGGCCGTAGTCCGGGACCTGGCCGGCCAGGAGCTGCTGGACACCTACGCCGAAGAACGCCGGGACCACGTCAAGGCCATGGTGGACCTCTCCGTTGGCATGTCCAAAGTGGTGACTAACCGGAGCAAGGTCACCTCGGCCGTGCGGGACAGTGCTGCTGCCGTAATCGACCGCCTGCCCAAGCTCAAGTCCTACATCTCGGGACAGGGTTTCAAGCCGATGCCGAAGTACACCAGGGGTGTAGTCCTGACCTCACCGTGGACGGTGTCGAAATCCGTGCCCGTGGAGGACGGTGCTGTTCCCGGAGCAGGAACACTGTTCCCGCAGCCGCGTGTTGAGGGCTCTAGGGGAGCCGGCATCCTGCTGGATGATGCAGTCAGCGCCGGGTGGCGGGTATTTGTCTGGAACAACGACCCGGCAAAGTTCCTCAGCCCGGATACCCAGGCGCGCCTGGTTGACCTGGACGCTTCCCTGGTCCAGCTGGTGCCTTCCGCCCAGCTGAACTGGGCCGCCGCGAATGCAACCGCCGGGGTCACTGTGCTGGGAGACCCTGCAGGGGTACTCAAGTCCTGGTTCCATGCCCGGCCGGTGTCCGCCGTCGTAGTGCGCCCGGACCACGTTATTGCCGCGGAATGCCTCGCCCAGGACCTGGACAGCACACTGCGGACGATCTTCCTGAAGGCGCACCTGCGCCCCGCACGTGAGAGGGCAGCCGCCACCGCCTAACGGTGGCAGCTCCGCCTGCGAAACCAACCACACGCACTGACGAGCGCACCGCGCCGGCCAGCCACGGCCGCCGCACCCGCGTTTCGTTCCCTCAAAGAAGAGAGAACCAGATGAACACCAAGACCACGCGCCTGCTCGGAGCCGGCGCCCTGCTCGCCCTGGCCCTCACCGGCTGTGCTTCAGGCTCCATCTCCGGGGGAGAGAGCACCGCTGCCGCTGCAGGATCCGGCAACTCGGACCTCCGGGACGTGACGATCGGGCTCTTCCCGTCCTCCGCCGTCGGCGCCATCCAGCTCGGTATTGACAAGGGATACTTCGAAGAGGAAGGCCTGAACCTGGAGCTCCTGCTGGGCCAGGGCAGCGCCGCGCAGCTGCCTTCCCTGAGCTCCGGAAGCCTCGACTTTATGCTTGCCAGCCCCACGACGCCGCTGATTGCGACCGCCCAGGGCCTGGACCTGAAGATCATTTCCGGCTATGCGGCCAACCGCCCCGACATCGTGGAGGACTCAGTGTCGGTCCTGGTGGGCCCGGGCTCGGACATCAAGAGCGCGCGGGACCTCGAAGGCAAGACAGTCTCAATCAATGCCCTGGGCAGCATCGGCGAGATCGGCATCCGGGAGGCCGTGGAGCTCGACGGCGGCGACCCGAACAAGGTCACCTTCGTACAGCTTGGCTTCAACGAGGTTGGGGCCCAGCTGGAGAGCGGCCAGATCGACGCCGGTATGGCCGGTCCTCCCTTCATGCAGCAGATCGTTGCCGACGGCGGCAGCGTCATCAGTGACTTCATCCAGGACGCCGACCTGGGCGGGGCAGAGCTCGTGATCGCCTCCAGCGGCGCCCTGACCCGGGATGATCCCGAAGTGATCGAAAGCTTCGTGGCGGCCCTGGACAAGACGCTGGCCTACGCCGAGGAACACCAGGACGAGGTGCGGGCCCTGCTTCCGGATGTCCTGGGCACCTCTCCGGAAGCAGCTGCGAAGACCGACTTCATTGCATGGAGCGCCGAACTGGACGTGGACGCCCTGAAGCAGTTCGCGGATCTTATGGAGAAGCACGGCGTCACGGAGAAACGCCCCGATGTTGAATCCACCGTCTGGACCAAGTAACACCAGCGGGGGGGGGGGGGGGCGGGGGGCCCCCCCCCCCCCCCGCAGCCGTGTCTGTGCCCGTTCGGGGCTAGGAAGGCTCGGGAATCCCTTCATCCTCCATGGACCGGATGAGTGTGTAGAGGGCCTGGCGCAGTTCCAATTCTCCGGCCCGGGCATCGCATTTCCTGCGGACCGCCGCGAGTTCTTCCACCATCGCCGTGCCGGAGGCGGTGCGGGCCCACCTCCCGGGGCGGCGCGGCCGTGCATAACCGGCCCGGTGAAGCGATGCCAGCGCGAACGACGCCTCGTCCAGGCTGAGGTGCGTCAGCTGTGCCACCCTTGCTGCGGGCATTCCCGGAGCATTTAGGGCCTTCAGGACACGGACAGAGCTTTCGGTCAGCTGCAGGTCCGCCAGGAACATGCGGCTGGCTTCGGCTGACAGATGGGCGGCGGCACGTAGCAGGAAGGCGAGTCCTCCGGGGACGGGGGACGGCGAATCAGTGTCCAACGCGCCACCCGGGTGGAGCCCAGTCCGCGGGCACCTCGTGCCCGGCGAAGGTCTCGCATGCCGAGCAGGTGTAGCTCACAACGCCCGGACCGTCGGGGGTGGGAGCGGTGTAGAACTCGTAGATTAGATAGTCGTCAACGCCGCAATGGTGGCAGATCGGCAAGTGCGCCGGCAGGCCCATCGATAACTCCGTAAAGGGGTGCAGAAGCCGTGGCCGCGTCTTGACCGTATCCCGATATCGTAGTATCTAAGCTCTGACACGACAATCGTGGGCGCACAGTGCGGTTCACAGGGGCCCGAAAAGGAACATTGCACTATGGACGACCTGAGGTCTGCGACTGCCACCGCAGCACAGCTGCAGGACCTGCTGATCCACCACGAAGATGTACTGGAGTTTTTGCAGCAGCTGGCCCGGCTCAGCGCCTCTTCCCTCTCCTCCCGGGGCACCGTGTACTGCGGTATCACGCTGCAGCGTTCCCGCGGCCACAGCTATACGGTTGCCAGCAGCGAAAGTGCCGCGCTGGAAATGGATGAAATGCAGTATGCGTTCGACGACGGCCCCTGCCTCCACGCGCTCCGTGTCCACGAGGCAGTGGACGTTCCGGACACCTCCGCCGACGAGCGCTGGCCGGAGTACATGCAGCACGTTGTGGCCCAGGGCATGCGGTCTATCTACGCCGTGCCGCTCACCCTTGAAGGCCATGCCCGGGCAGCGCTGAATCTCTACTCCCGTTCGGAGAACACCTTCGACGAGGACTTCAAGCGGGTTGCGCGCACCTACGCGGAAGAAGCTTCGATGGCTTTGCGGCTGGCCGTGCGGATGTCCCAGCGGGCCACCACAGTGGAGGACCTGCAGACCGTGCTGCAGTCCCGGACAGACATAGACCTGGCGATCGGCATCATCATGGGGCAGAACCGCTGTTCCCAGAGCGAGGCATTCGAAACACTGAAACGCGCCTCCAACAGCCGAAACCTGAAGCTGAAGGTGCTGGCAGGGGAAATCGTGGCCAAGCTCAACGGCGCGCCCGCCGAAACACACTTTCAGACCTCATGAGGGCCGCGGGCCGGCAGGCCGGAGGCAACCGCCTTCGCACCGTTCTTTTTGGCTACGGTCTCGGAGGAAAGGTCTTCCATGCGCCGTTGGTGGAGGCGGATCCGCGGTACTCACTGGATGTGATCGTCACGTCCGACCCGGCCCGTGCGGCAGCGGCCCAAACCGCGTACCCGGCGGCCGCCGTCGTGCCCACGGCTGAAGCTGCCCTGGACCTGGCCGCGGACCTGGACCTGGCCGTCATCAGCACCCCGCCCGCAACGCACACCCCGCTGGCCCTCGCGGCGCTGGAAGCCGGACTCGGCGCCGTCGTGGACAAGCCCTTTGCGCATTCCCCGGAGGCGGCCCGGCAGCTGATGGCCGCGGCAGCGGCAGCAGGGCAGGTGCTGACCGTCTTCCAGAACCGGCGCTGGGACGGGGACTTCCTGACTCTCAAAGGCCTGCTCGAGCGCGGCGAGCTGGGCGCAGTGACCCGTTTCGAGTCGCGGATGGAATCCTTCAAGCCGGCCGTCACCAAAGCCTGGAAACGGGAGGCAGGGGCGCACGACGGCGGCGGAATCCTTTTTGACCTGGGTCCGCACCTGATCGACCAGGCCCTGCAGCTCTTCGGACCTGCCGAGCCTGCCTACGCCGAAATCCGCTCCAGGCGGGAGGCCGGTGGACCCGACGATGACGTGTTTGTGGTCCTGCAGCATGCCTCGGGAGTTCAGTCCCACCTGTGGATGAACTCCCTGGCGCCGCAGCCGGGGGAGAGGTTCCGGGTTACCGGGTCAAAAGCTGCCTGGACCAAGCACGGGGTCGACCCGCAGGAAGCCCAGCTGGACGCAGGGATGCTCCCCGGGGATGCGGGATACGGGGAAGAGGAGCCGGCCGGCTGGGGAGTGCTGGGAACTGCTGCTTCCAATAGCGCTGTGCCCACCGAAGCCGGCCGCTACCAGGACTTTTACGGGGCCCTGGCCGCGGCTGTCCGGGAGGGCGGACCCCTGCCGGTTGACCCGGCGGATTCGCTGCGGGGGCTGGAAATTATACGGCAGATCCATGCCGGAATCTGATTCTCCAGCGGCTGCCGCGTAACCAGCCCGAACCGGCGCGACCGAAATCACGTTGTGGTCCTCATCTCGTTTAGCATTTGAGGAATGCACCTCAAAGACCGGATCGAAGATTCCACCCTGAGCCGGCGGCAAGTCGGAATCATTGCAATTTGTACAGCCCTCTACATGATCGACGGTTTCGACGTCCTGGTCATGGCCTTCAGCGCTTCCGCTGTTTCAGCGGAATGGGACCTCAACGGCGCCGAGCTTGGTTTCCTGCTCAGCGCGGCTCTGGTCGGTATGGCTGTGGGCTCCATTTTTGTATCCACCATCGCCGACGTGATCGGCCGCCAGAAGACGCTGCTGATCGGCGTCTGCGTCGTCGCAGCGGGCATGTTTGCCTCCGTGTTCGCTCCGTCCTATGAGGTGCTGCTGGCCCTGCGCCTGGTCACCGGCGTCGCGATCGGCACCCTTCAGGCCACCATCAACGTCTTCGCCTCCGAGTTCTCCAACGCCAAGCGCCGCTCCACCGCACTGGCAATCGTCAGCATCGGCCAGCCCGTAGGCGGCGTGCTGGGCGGACTGGTGACCGGCGTGCTGATCTCCTCCTTCGGCTGGCGCTCGGCATTCCTCTTCGGTGCCCTTGCCACACTGATCATGATTCCGATGGTGCTCAAGGTGCTGCCGGAATCCATCGATTACCTCTCCGTCCGCCGTCCGGCCAACGCACTGGAACGCATCAACAAGACCCTGCGCAGCATTGGCCAGGAACCGGTGGCGGAACTGCCCGAACCGGCACCGCGCGGCGAGAAGAAATCCCGCTTCGCCGACGTGCTCACCGGCGTGAACGCCCGCCGCACCATCCTGCTCTCCCTGGCGTACTTCATCCTGATGGCCAGCTTCTACTTCGCGAACTCCTGGACCCCCAAGCTGATCACTGCCAGCGGCTTCAGCGCCCAGGACGGCATCAACGCCGGTGTGCTCTTCAGCGTCGGCGCCATCACCGGTGCCGTGGTGCTGGGCGTGTTCGGTGCACGCTATGACATGCGCCGGGTCCTGGCAGTGTTCTTCGTGGTCGGTGCCGCCACCTTCGTGGTGTTCGCCAACTCCACGGAAGGTTCGCTGGGACTGGCACTGTTTGCCGCCGCACTGGTGGGCTTTGGCTCCAACGCCCCGATCGCCGGCATGCTGGCGATTAGCCCCACCTATTACGATTCCGAGGTCCGCGGCACCGCGCTGGGACTGGTGATCGGCATGGGCCGCGTGGGCGCGATTGTCTCCCCGATCCTGGCCGGCGGGCTGATCGACGGGGGATGGACCCCCGGGGACCTGTACTTCCTCTTCGTCATTCCCATGGCTCTGGGCGCCGTCGTCATCTCCATGCTCGGTGCTCCCGTGCTGCGCGGAGCCGCCGCCAAGGTCCCGGTTCCGCACTAAGCTCCATCCGACCACACAGCAAAGGCCGGCAGCCCCCCGGGGGGGCGGGCGGTGGCGGGGGGGGGGGGGGGTCGGGGCG
>NZ_JAXIOM010000055.1:0-25354 GCF_049311025.1 Arthrobacter sp. 3Tela_A | reverse complement strand
CCCCCCGCGGGCGGCGCGCCCCCCCCCGGGCGGCGCGCCCCCGGAGCCGCTTCAGCGTCCACGGTAGGATCGTGCAGTGACGGATTTCGACGACGAACTGACCCTGGCCGAGCTGACTGAGTCGGCCTCTGAAGTGGACCAGCCCCGCATTGCGCGGGCGGTGCGCGAAATCCTCCTTGCTATCGGGGAGGATCCGGACCGTGACGGACTCAAGGAAACCCCTGCCCGGGTGGCCAAGTCCTATGCGGAAATCTTTGCCGGACTGCACCAGAGCCCCTCGGACCTGCTGGCCACCACCTTTGACCTGGACCATGAGGAAATGGTGCTGGTCAAGGACATCCCGTTCTACTCAACCTGTGAGCACCACCTGGTTCCCTTCCACGGTTCGGCCCACATCGGTTACATCCCCTCCCACGACGGCAAGGTCACCGGGCTGAGCAAGCTTGCCCGCCTGGTTGATGTCTATGCCCGCCGGCCCCAGGTCCAGGAGCGCCTCACCACGCAGATCGTGGACGCCCTGATGGCCAACCTGCAGCCCGTCGGCGCGATCGTCGTCATTGAATGTGAACATCTCTGCATGTCCATGCGCGGAGTCCGCAAGCCCGGTGCCAAGACGGTAACCTCGGCCGTGCGCGGCCAGCTTCGCGAGACCGCCACGCGTGCAGAAGCAATGAGCCTGATACTCGGACGATAGGACGACTCGATGGATTCGCTAGCTGCCACCCCCGGAACCGGGCCCGCCACCAACCCGCTGCCGGTCATCCGGCCCGGGGTCAAGAAGCGGCGCTTCGAGGACCTGCCCGAAGGGCGCACCCTGGTGATGGGAATTCTGAACGTGACCCCGGATTCCTTCAGCGACGGCGGTGAGCATGACACCACCGACTCAGCCATCCGTGCGGGACTGAAGATGCATTACGACGGCGCGGACATCATCGACATTGGCGGGGAGTCCACCCGCCCCGATGCCGAACGGATCAGCGCCGAAGAGGAACAGCGGCGGATCCTTCCGGTCGTCGAGGCGCTGGTGAAGGCCGGTGCACTGATCAGTGTGGACACCATGAACGCTTCCACTGCCGAAAAGGCGATCGAAGCCGGCGCCGGCCTGATCAACGACGTCTCCGGACTCGAACTGGACCCGGCGATGCCGGAACTGGTCGCCCGCACCAAGATTCCCTACGTGCTGATGCACAGCCGCGGCAGTGTCCGCAGCCAGGATCCCAAGGCCAGCTATGACGACGTCGTTGAAGATGTCATCGCCGAACTCACCTCGCTGCGGGACCGCTTCTACGAAGCCGGTGTTGCCCCGGAGCAGATCATCCTTGATCCGGGACTGGGCTTTGCCAAGAACGCCGAACATGACTGGGCGCTGCTGCGCAACGTGGACCGGCTGACCGTCCTGGGACACAAGGTGCTGATCGGAGCTTCCCGCAAGCGCTTCCTGGGCTCGCTGCTGACCACTGCCGGCAAAGCCGCCCCGCCCGCGGAGCGTGACAACGCCACCCTGGCCACCACCGTCCTCGCTGCCAGCCAGGGAGTCTGGGCCGTCCGGGTGCACGACGTCGCTGCCAATGTGGACGCGGTCAAGGTCGCAGCTGCCTGGCAGGGCTAGCAGTGGCCTCCCCAATGCGCCCTGCGCCCGTCCGTGACCGAATCCGGCTCTCCGGCCTCCGCGCCACCGGCTACCACGGCGTCTTTGACCACGAACGGCGCGACGGGCAGGAATTCACCGTTGACCTCGTGCTGTACACGGACCTCCGGCCGGCAGCCGCGGCAGACGACCTGACCCTGACAGCCCATTACGGCGAGCTGGCCGAACAGGTCTGCGCCATCATTGCCGGGGAACCGGTGAACCTGATCGAAACCCTCGCCGAACGGATCGCAGCCCACGTGCTGGCAGGCTTTCCTGTGGTGGACGCCGTGGACGTTACCGTGCACAAACCGCACGCGCCCATCACCGTGCCTTTCGGCGACGTCGAAATCCACATCCACCGGGAACGCGCATGAACGCCGTCCGCACCGTCCTGGCGCTGGGCAGCAATCTCGGCGAATCCCGCAGCACGCTGGCCGACGCCGTAGCCGCCCTGGCGGATAACCCCGGCATGAAGCTGGTAGCCGTCTCGCCGGTGGCACGCACCCGTCCCGTCGGCGGACCGGAGGACCAGCCCGACTACCTGAACCTGGTAGCGGAGTTTGAAACCACCCTGGACCCCCACACACTCCTGGACCACTGCCACGACGTTGAGAACCGGCACCACCGCACCCGTGAGGTGCGCTGGGGCCCGCGGACGCTCGACGTCGACATCATCACCTACGGCACCGCGCACATTGATGACGAGGTGCTGACCGTTCCCCATCCGCGGGCAGCAGAGCGTGCTTTTGTGCTCCAGCCCTGGGCCTGGATGGATCCGCACGCCAAGCTGGATGGGAAACCCGTGGCAGAACTGGCCGCCCGGGCTGCCGACCTGCCCGGCGTCGAACTCTTCGAGGGGGAGTGAGCTCAGCGTGAGGAGCATCCGGTACCGCTGGCTTGCCGTCACCACCGTGGTTTTTGGCATCGCCGGCTGGCAGGTGAACGCCTGGGCCACCCGCAACGGCTTCCCTGCACCGGTCCTGAACTTTACTGCACTGCTCACCGTTGCCTTTATTGTCGGATTCACCCTGTTCCTGGGTCTGCGCGTGCGCCGCTGGCGCAACGGGGAGCGGGAAAAGCCGCTGGATCCCATCGCCGCCGCCCGCACGCTGGTGCTGGCGCAGGCCACCGCCTATGCCGGAGCGCTGCTGCTGGGCTGGCACGGCGGAATCTTCCTGGACCAGCTGGGCCTGTGGGAGATGCGGCCAAACCATGCACCGACGTGGGCTTCACTTGCCCTGTCCGTCGGCGGGATGATCATGATAGCCACTGGACTGGTGGTGGAGCGGTTCTGCAGGATTCCGCCCGAAGACCACAACGGCGGCGAAGAAAACAACGGCGGGGGAGAGTATGCGTAATTCGGCAATAGATCCGCAGGGCCTGGACTGGCAGCGGGTCTCTGAGCGCTACCTCACGCTTCGACTGCTTTCCCTGGCCGTGGAAGCCCTGATCACCCTGGCCCTGGCCAGCATTCCACTGGTGCTGCACCTGCTGGGCATCTGGAGCAGGTTCCCCGCCTGGATCGCCTGGGGGCTGCCGGCCGTCTTCCTGGTCGCTTTCCTGTGGCGGGCGGTGCTGGTGCCCCGGCAGGTCCGGGCGATTGGTTACGCCGAACGCAACGAGGACCTGCTGCTGCGCTCCGGAATCTTCTTCCAGCGCACCCTGGTGGTTCCCTACGGCAGAATGCAGTACGTCGACGTCGCCGTGGGCCCCTTCGAGCGCATCTTCGGGCTCTGCACGCTCAAGCTGCACACCGCATCCCAGACCACGAACGCCACCATTCCCGGCCTGCCCGCCGCCGAAGGCGCGCGGCTGCGTGAACACCTCTCTGCGCGCGGCGAGGCGCAGCTGGCGGGCCTGTGAGCACCACCGCCCGCGGCACAGCCGGCACCGAGGACGCCGGCTGGCAGCGGGTCCACCCGGTTTCCCCGCTGGTGCGGGGATGGATCGCACTCGCCGCCGTCGCCTACTTCCTCGGCCGGGATTCCGCCGAGGCGTTTTTCCTGCGCGAGCGGCCCAGCGGTCCGCTTCCCGACGGCACACCGCTAATCTGGGCGGTCATTGGCCTGGTGGTCCTGGTCCTTGTGGTCGCCGTCGTTTTCTTCCTGTCCTGGTGGTTCACCCGGTACCAGGTCAGTGACGACCACGTCCGGGTACGTTCCGGTGTCCTGTTCCGCCGGCACCGGCAGGCCCGGCTGGACCGGGTACAGGCCATCGACATCAACCAGCCGCTGCTTGCCCGCCTGTTCGGCCTGGGTGAGCTGCGCTTCGAAGTTGCCGACGCCGGGGAATCAGCCGTGCGGCTGGCCTACCTGCGCCTTGACGACGCCCGCGCCCTGCGCGCCACTATCCTGGAACGGGCCTCCGGCGCCGAAACCGGGACTCAGGACTCCCCGGAGAACGCCGGGGAGCCGGACGGAACGGCAGCACCGATCCGGCTGCCTGCCGAAGCACCCGAGTACCCCATCCTTGCCCTTCGCCCGGGCCGGGTGATCGGAGCCACAGTGCTCTCCGGAAACACCGTGGTCCTGGTGCTTGGCATCATCGCCGTGGTGATCCTTACCGTGGTGACCGGTGAAGGGGTCTCCCTGGCCGGCTTTATCCCCGTGGGGCTGGCAGTGGCCAGCGGCTACTGGTCCATGCTCAGCACCGCGTGGAACTTCCGGGCAGCAGTCTCCCGGGACGGTGTCCGCATCCGCTACGGACTGCTGGATACCCGCACACAGACTGTTCCCCCGGGACGGATCCAGGCGGTGTCAATCACGCAGCCGCTGTTGTGGCGTCCTGCCGGCTGGTACCGCATCTCCGTCAACGTTGCCGGTTACGGCGCTTCCCCGGGCGCCGACTCCGCCCGCACCAAACTCCTTCCCGCCGGCACCCTGGATGAAACCCTCCAGATCCTCGCCCTGGTGCTGCCCAACCCGGGCACGGATGATCCGGTGGGACTCTTCCGTGCCGGGCTCGAGGGCAGCGGAGAGGAGCACGGCTTCACGACGTCGCCGCGCCGGGCACGGTGGGTTGCACCCCTGCAGTGGCGCCGCAGCGGTTTCGCACTGACCGGAACAGCCCTGCTGACCCGCAGCGGCCGGCTCTGGCGCAGCCTCGCGGTGGTGCCCCATGAGCGGATCCAGTCCATGGCCCTGCAGCAGGGTCCGCTGGCGCGCAAGCTGCGGATTGCGGACCTGAGGCTGCATTCAACGCCCGGACCGGTGGTACCGCTCATCCGCCAGCTGGACCAGGACGTGCTGCTGGAACTATTTAGTGAACAATCCGTGCGCGCCGCCGACGCCCGACGCCGTGACCGCACCGAACGCTGGCTGCACCGTGAAACTGCCACCGGACCCGCGGTGCCCCAGGCGGCACCGGCCGGTGTGCCCGGGACACCGGCAGCCGCACAGGAACAGACCGCGCCCGCCCCGCAAATGGAGGAAAACTGGAATGAACACCGCTGATCAGCGCAGGCGCGGCCGGCTGGGAATCGGCGTCATCGGCGCCGGCAAAGTCGGCGCTGTCCTGGGCGCGGCCCTGCGCGCGGCCGAGCACGCGGTGGTGGGTGTCTCCGCTGTGTCCGATGCCAGCCGCGAACGGGCCGAAAACCTCCTGCCGGGTGTGCCGGTGCTGGAAATCCCGGACATCATCGAACGTTCCGAACTCGTGCTGCTCGCAGTGCCCGACGACGCCCTGCCGCCGCTGGTTTCCGGGCTGGCGGCCACCGGGGCCTGGCAGGCCGGACAGCTGGTGGCCCACACTTCCGGACGCTTCGGCACCGCCGTGCTCGAACCGGCCCGGCAGGCCGGCGCGATTCCCCTTGCCCTGCACCCTGCGATGACCTTCACCGGCCTCAGCCTGGACCTCACCCGCCTGGCGGACTGCTCCTTCGGTGTCACCGCGCCCACCGCCGTGCTGCCGATCGCGCAGGCCCTCGTAGTGGAAATGGGCGCAGAGCCCGTAGTCATCGACGAAGCCGACCGGGAGCTTTACCACGCGGCCCTCGCACACGCCTCCAATCACCTGGTGACGATCGCAGCCCAGTCCGCAGAGCTGCTGCAGGGAATCGGCGTCGAGCAGCCGGCCCGGCTGCTGGGCCCCCTGATGCGCGCCTCCCTTGAAAACGCCCTGGCCTCCGGTGAACACGCACTGACCGGGCCCGTGGCGCGCGGCGACACGGGCACCATCGAAGCGCACGGGCGCGCCCTGGGCCGGGACGCTGCTCCGGACCTCGCCCAGGCCTACCGCGCCCTCTCCGCTGCCACCGCCCGGCGGGCTGTTGCACGTGGTCTGCTAACACCGGCTCAGGGAGAGAGAATAATGGAAGTACTTAATTCCGAACCCGAAGGACCCCGGTGAACCACCCCCGGTTGGCAACAACCCCCGCAGAACTCAGCAAGGCCGTAACCGAACTCCTCGAAGCGACGGGCAAGGACCGTCCGGCGCTTGGCCTGGTTCCCACTATGGGAGCCCTCCACTCCGGCCATGCGTCACTGGCCCAGGCAGCCAGGGCGGACAACGACGTCGTAGTGGCCAGCATCTTCGTCAATCCGCTGCAGTTCGATGACCCGGACGATCTGGCCCGCTACCCGCGCACCCTGGAGGCGGACCTGGAGCTGCTCGGCCAGGCCGGGGTGGACATCGTCTTCGCGCCGAGCGAGGAAACCATGTACCCCGGAGGCCAGCCCCTGGTCCGGGTGAGTTCGGGCAGCCTCGGCACCCGTTTCGAAGGAGCGGCACGGCCGGGTCACTTCGACGGCGTGCTCACCGTGGTGGCCAAGCTCTTCCACTGCGTGCAGCCGGCTGTTCCTGCCGAATTCCGTGCCTACTTCGGACAGAAGGACGCCCAGCAGGTGGCCCTGATCCGGCGGATGGTTGCGGATCTGAACTTCCCGGTCCAGATCTACCCCGTTCCCATCGTGCGTGCAGCCGACGGACTGGCCGAGTCCAGCCGGAACGTGTTCCTGAACCCGGAAGACCGCAGCCGCGCGCTGGTGCTCTCCCAGGCGCTGGCGCGGCTGCAGGAACGTGCAGCCACCCGCCGGCCGCTGGATGCACCTGCCGCAGCAGCGCTCATCATGGAGACCCCCGGCGTCGAACTGGACTACTTCGAAGTTGTGGATCCGCTCACGCTTGAACCGGTTCCGTCCGGAGCCGGGGATGTCCTCACGGGCCCGGCACTGGCGCTGGTTGCCGCCCGGGTGGCTGGAATCCGTCTGATTGACAACGCGGAACTCCACGGCTGAACCTGCCACCGGGCGGATTCGGTCCGGCGTTTTGACCGGGCTGGGTAGACTTAAGAATCGTGACCTCCTCTAACATCGTTCCCGAAGCAGCAGATTCCTCCGAGCAGATGCGCATCCGCGCGGAAAAGCGTGCCAAGCTGCTCGAGCGGGGCCAGGAAGCCTACCCGGTTGGTGTTGAGCGCACGCACTCCCTGCGCCAGGTACGGGACAAGTTCGGCCACCTGCAGGCAGACGAGGCCAGCGGTGAAACCGTAGGAGTCACCGGCCGTGTTGTCTTCATCCGGAACACCGGAAAGCTCTGCTTCGCCACCCTGCAGGAGGGCGACGGCACCCGCCTGCAGGCAATGCTGTCCCTGGCGTCCATCGGCGAGGAAGCACTGGCTGACTGGAAGTCCACGGTTGACCTTGGGGACCACGTCTTTATCCGCGGCGAAGTGATCTCTTCCCGCCGCGGCGAGCTTTCGGTAATGGCCGACTCCTGGTCGATGGCGTCCAAGGCGCTGCGCCCGCTGCCGGTGCTGCATGCGGACCTGAACGAGGAAACCCGTGTCCGGCAGCGCTACGTTGACCTGATGGTCCGTGACGAAGCCCGCGAGATGGTCTACAAGCGGGCCGCAATCATCCGTGCCGTCCGCGACACCCTCCACAGCCACGGGTACGTAGAGGTTGAAACACCGATGCTGCAGCTGATCCACGGCGGCGCCGCAGCCCGGCCGTTCGAAACGCACCTGAATGCGTTCGACCAGCCGATGACGCTGCGCATCGCCACCGAGCTGTACCTCAAGCGCGCCGTCGTCGGCGGCATTGAACGCGTTTACGAACTGGGGCGGATCTTCCGCAATGAAGGCGTGGATTCCACCCACAGCCCTGAGTTCACCACCCTGGAATGCTACGAGGCATACGCGGACCAGTACGTCATGGCGGACCGCATCAAGGAAATCATCCTCAATGCAGCGGACGCCGCCGGAAGCCGGCAGATTGAAACTGCGGCCGGAACGATTGACCTCGACGGCGAATGGCGCTGGCTTTCCGTGTATCCCGGGCTGTCTGAAGCCGTTGGCCAGGAAATTACCCCGGACACTGACGCTGAAACGCTGCGCGCAGTCGCGGAAAAGCACAATGTGAAGGTTGATCCCAAGTGGGACGCTGAGAAGCTGGTCATTGAGCTGTTCGGTGAGATCGTCGAACCGACGCTGCTGCAGCCCACCTTTGTCTACGACTACCCGCCGTCGGCCCAGCCGCTGGCGCGGCCGCACCGCGAGGATCCCCGCCTGATTGAAGCCTGGGACCTGATCATCGGCGGCATGGAACGCGGTACTGCGTTCTCGGAGCTCATCGATCCTGTCATCCAGCGGGAGCGCCTCACGGAGCAGTCCCGCAAGGCCGCAGCAGGGGATGACGAAGCCATGGCCCTGGACGAGGACTTCCTGCGGGCCCTCGAATACGGAGCTCCGCCCATGGGCGGCATCGGCCTGGGCATCGACCGATTGGTGATGCTTTTCACGAACGCCGGAATCAGGGAAACAATTCTGTTCCCCCTCCTTAAGCCTGAAATGGGTTAGAACATGGAATATGTGGAAGTTCTCCTCCCCTCAATATGTGTCGCTGCTCTCTTTTATTTCGTGATGAAGGCAGTGTTGAACGCTGATCGTTCCGAGCGAAAAGCCCTTGCTGAGGCTGAACGCGAAGCCGATCACAATGAACTGCAGGGCCAGGATGCCAAAATCGATCCTGCCGGTTCTGCTGATAAAGAATAAGTAAAGAAAATGCCTCTCCTGCTTTGACGGGGCATTACCAATTGCGCCATACTCGAAGTGGTCTCGAAATTGACAACATTCCGCCGCTTGAGTGCATAGGAGCCTGATCATGGCGCAAAAGGTAAAAATTATTCTGGTAGACGACCTCGACGGCGGAAGCGCCGATGAAACCGTCCGTTTCGGATTGGATGGGTCACAGTACGAGATCGACCTCTCCAATGACAATGCGAAGAACCTGCGCGCGGCACTTAAGCAGTATGTTGACGCAGCCCGCAAGACCGGCGGCCGCACCGGCCGTCCGCGCGGCACCGGCGCAGCCCGCAGCAACGAGGCGGCACAGATCCGTGAATGGGCCCGGAACAACGGCTACACCGTTTCCGAGCGCGGCCGGGTAAACAGCGAGATCATCGAGGCATACCGGGCAGCCCAGGGCTAAAGCGCCCCAGGAGGTCACGCCCATGGCGAACACGCCCCTTAAGGGCCGGTAACCGCCGTAGCATCGAATTACGCGTTAGCTAGGAGTGTGCCTCATGTTTGAAAGATTTACCGACCGTGCCCGTCGCGTTGTCGTGCTTGCCCAAGAAGAGGCACGCATGCTCAACCACAACTACATCGGCACCGAGCACATCCTGCTTGGGCTCATTCATGAGGGCGAAGGCGTTGCCGCTAAGGCCCTTGAATCCCTGAGCATTTCTCTGGGTGCCGTCCGCGAACAGGTCCAGGAGATTATCGGGCAGGGCCAGCAGGCCCCGTCCGGACACATCCCCTTTACCCCGCGGGCCAAGAAGGTTCTTGAGCTCTCTCTGCGTGAAGCGCTGCAGCTGGGGCACAACTACATCGGGACCGAGCACATTCTGCTGGGCCTCATCCGCGAGGGTGAAGGCGTGGCAGCGCAGGTGCTCGTCAAGCTCGGAGCGGACCTCAACCGCGTCCGCCAGCAGGTCATCCAGCTGCTCTCCGGCTACCAGGGCAAGGAGCCCGTCTCAGCCGGAGGCCAGCAGCAGGAAGGCCAGCCGGCAGGTTCGGTTGTGCTGGACCAGTTCGGCCGCAACCTCACACAGGCAGCGCGTGAAGGAAAGCTTGATCCGGTCATCGGGCGCGAGCACGAGATGGAACGGGTTATGCAGGTGCTGTCCCGCCGCACCAAGAACAATCCTGTCCTGATTGGTGAGCCGGGCGTCGGCAAGACTGCCGTCGTCGAAGGCCTTGCCCAGGCGATTGTCCGCGGCGATGTCCCTGAGACCATCAAGGACAAGCAGCTCTACACCCTGGACCTCGGTTCGCTCGTTGCCGGTTCCCGGTACCGCGGTGACTTCGAGGAACGCCTGAAGAAGGTCCTCAAGGAAATCCGTACCCGCGGCGACATCATCCTCTTCATTGATGAGATCCACACCCTTGTGGGCGCCGGTGCCGCTGAAGGCGCCATCGACGCAGCCTCTATCCTGAAGCCGATGCTGGCCCGCGGCGAACTGCAGACCATCGGTGCCACCACGCTGGATGAGTACCGCAAGCACATTGAGAAGGACGCAGCGCTTGAGCGCCGCTTCCAGCCGATCCAGGTCAACGAACCTTCAGTTGCCCACGCGATCGAAATCCTCAAGGGCCTGCGGGACCGCTACGAGGCGCACCACCGCGTGTCCATCACGGACGCTGCACTGGCCTCGGCAGCGACGCTTGCCGAACGCTACATCAGCGACCGTTTCCTGCCGGACAAGGCCATCGACCTGATCGATGAAGCCGGTGCCCGGCTGCGCATCCGCCGAATGACTGCTCCGCCGGAGCTCAAGGAAATCGACGAGCGCATCTCCGCCCTGAAGATGGAGAAGGAATCCGCGATTGACGCGCAGGACTTCGAAGGTGCTGCCTCGCTGCGGGACAAGGAGCAGAAGCTCCAGGACCAGCGTGCGGAAAAGGAGCGCCAGTGGAAGTCCGGCGGCCTTGACGACATCGCCGAGGTTGATGAGGAACTGATTGCCGAGGTCCTCGCGAACTCCACCGGCATCCCCGTGGTGAAGCTGAACGAAGAAGAATCCACTCGGCTGCTCAAGATGGAAGATGAACTGCACAAGCGGGTCATCGGCCAGGATGAGGCCATCAAGTCGATCTCGCAGGCAATGCGCCGTACGCGTGCCGGCCTGAAGGATCCCAAGCGTCCGGGCGGCTCGTTTATCTTCGCCGGCCCCACCGGCGTCGGTAAGACCGAGCTGGCCAAGGCACTGGCAGAGTTCCTCTTCGGCGACGAAGAAGCCCTGATCACCCTGGACATGTCCGAGTACTCCGAGAAGCACACGGTCTCCAGGCTGTTCGGTGCCCCTCCCGGATACGTGGGCTACGAGGAAGGCGGGCAGCTGACCGAAAAGGTCCGCCGCCGTCCGTTCTCCGTGGTTCTGTTCGACGAAGTTGAGAAGGCCCACGCGGACCTGTTCAACTCGCTGCTGCAGATCCTGGAAGACGGCCGCCTGACCGACTCGCAGGGCCGGGTGGTGGACTTCAAGAACACCATCATCATCATGACGACCAACCTTGGTACCAAGGACATCTCCAAGGGCGTCATGACCGGTTTCCAGTCCGGCACGGATACCAAGACCGGATACGACCGGATGCGTGCACGGGTCACGGAGGAGCTGCGCCAGCACTTCCGCCCCGAGTTCCTCAACCGTGTTGACGACACCGTGGTGTTCCCGCAGCTGACCCAGGAAGAGATCGTCCAGATCGTGGATCTGTTCCTGGACCGCCTGGGCAAGCGCCTTGCGGAGAAGGGAATGAGCATCGAGCTCACCCCGGCCGCCAAGGTACTGCTGGCCACCCGCGGGTACGACCCCGCAATGGGTGCCCGCCCGCTGCGCCGCACCATGCAGCGCGAGATCGAGGACCAGCTCTCCGAAAAGATCCTCTTCGGAGATCTCAAGCCCGGTGAACTGGTTTCGGTTGACGTGGAAGGCGAAGGCGACGAAGCAAAGTTCACCTTCACCGGACACGGCGCACCGCGTGCCATCGAGGAAGCACCGTCGGCCATTGAGGCCGGCGTAGGCGACGGGCAGTAACAAACAATTCAGGTGCCTCGGCACCAAGACGAAGGAGCCCCCGGGAAACCGGGGGCTCCTTCGCGTTCGCGGCAGTGTTTCACCGCACGTCAGGGCCGCGTCATGGGGCGTGCACGGAAGTTCTAGACTGAATCAATGACTTCAACCGCACAGAAGGCAGCATTCACCATCCGCAGGGCCCGGACATCCGACGTCCGGCATATTCGGGGCCTGGTGTCCCCGCTGGCGGAGGAACGTGTCCTCGTGGCCAAGGAAACGGTTGCCTACTACGAAGGGCTCCAGGAGTTTCGGATCGCCGAGGATGCCGAGGGCCGGGTGATCGGCTGCGGAGCGCTGCACGTCATGTGGGAGGACCTCGCCGAGGTCCGCACCCTGGCCGCGCACCCGGACTGGCGGGGCTGCGGCGTCGGGCACGTCCTGCTGGAGCAGCTGCTTTCCGATGCCGCCGAAATCGGGGTCACCCGCGTATTCTGCCTGACGTTCGAAGTCGATTTCTTTAAGCGCCACGGCTTTAGCGTCATGGAAAGCCAGAGTGCCGTTGATCCGGAGGTCTACTCCGAACTCCTGCGCTCCCATGACGAAGGCGTTGCTGAATTCCTGGACCTGGCCCGGGTGAAACCGAATACGCTCGGTAATACCCGTATGATCCGGGATGTTCGCGCATAGGGGAACCGTACCCGCGGTCTGGAGATCGCCGTGCAGAAACGATACAGTAAGGGTACTTAGCATCAAGAAATGCCGCACGGGTTTTCCAACAGGCTGATCACTCGCTGATCGCTTTTTGGATGACCCGGCGGCCGATCAGAAAGCGGGTCCCGAATATGGGTGCAGATGACAAGATGCAGAACAAGGGCGAAGAACTCGGCGGCAAGGTCAAGGAAGGCCTCGGAAAGGTCACCGGCGACCACAGCATGGAAGCCGACGGCCAGGGCGACCAGGCAAAGGCCAATATGAAGCAGGCCGGCGAACACGTCAAGGATGCTTTCAAGGGCAAGTAAGCCGCAGCCGGAACGTTGAGTCCGGAGCATACCCAGACTCCCGGTCGCTGTTGTCGCTGCTGGCCGAGGAACACTGAAGGAAGGGCCATTCCGGCCCTTCCTTCAGTGCGTTAAGGGACCGGCAAAGCCTGTGCAGGCCTCCCCTCCCGGGGGTAGGGTTGCCTCACTCAGGAGAGCGGGCAACGGTGCCCGTTCCAGCGCAGTGGAGCCTTTCCGGGCAAAGGAGCGTCAGGCATGAAGAAACTCATAAATGATCCGCGTGCTGTGGTGGCCGAATCTCTCGAAGGCTTCGGCATGGCCCACCATGACCTGGTCAAGGTCCACGCGGACCCCGCGTACGTGACCCGGCGGGATGCACCGGTTTCCGGGAAGGTGTCCCTGGTGTCCGGCGGGGGCAGCGGGCATGAGCCGCTGCACTCCGGCTATGTGGGCCGCGGAATGCTCGACGCCGCCGTCCCCGGAGCCGTTTTCACCTCCCCGACACCCGACCAGATCCTTCCCGCGATCACCAACACGGACTCCGGCGCCGGAGTGCTGCTGATCGTAAAGAACTACACCGGCGACATCCTGAACTTCGAGACCGCCGCCGAGCTGGCCCAGGCCGAGGGGATCGAGGTCAGGTCCGTGGTGGTCAATGACGACGTCGCCGTGGAGGACTCGCTGTACACGGCAGGCCGGCGCGGGGTCGGCGGCACCGTGCTGGTGGAACGCATTGCCGGCGCCGCTGCGGAGCGCGGGGATTCCCTGGATGCTGTCGCGGACCTGGCCGAGCGTGTCAACGCCGGCGTCCGGTCCATGGGTGTGGCGCTGAGCGCCTGCACTGTGCCGCACGCGGGGGAGCCGAGCTTCGACCTCGCCGAGAATGAGATTGAGCTTGGCGTGGGCATCCACGGTGAACCGGGCCGGCGGAGGATGCCCATGGCCACTGCCGACGCGATCACCGACCAGCTCCTTGAACCGATCCTCTCCGACCTCGGAGCCGGGAGCGGGGAACGGGTGCTGCTTTTCGTCAACGGCATGGGCGGCACACCGCTGAGCGAGCTCTACATTGTCTACCGGCACGCCGCGAAGCTGCTCGCCGACCGCGGGCTCCAGGTGGAAAGGTCCCTGGTGGGCAACTACATCACCGCCCTGGAGATGCAGGGAGCGTCAATTACGGTGCTGAAACTGGACGACGACATGATTGATCTGTGGGATTCCCCGGTGCACACCGCGGCCCTGCGGTGGGGAGTCTGAGCATGGAACTCAACGCACAGTGGGCAGAAAAGTGGATGCGGGACGCCGCGGCTTCGATGGAGGAGAACCGGCAGCGGCTGATCGACCTGGACCGGGCCATCGGCGACGCCGACCACGGCGAGAACATGGACCGGGGCTTTGCCTCCATTGTTGAAAAACTTGACGCCGACGGCACCCCCGCGACGCCCGCGGACGTCTTCAAGCTGGCCGCAATGACGCTGATGTCCAAGGTGGGCGGCGCCGCCGGACCGCTCTACGGCACCGCCTTCCTGCGCGGCTCCACTGCCGTAGCCGGCAAGGACGTTCTGGATGCGGGCGACGTCGTCGCGTTCCTGACGGCAGCCCGTGACGGGATCGTGAGCCGCGGCAAGGCCGAACCCGGGGACAAGACCATGGTTGACGCGTTCACGCCCGCGGTGGAGGCGGCCGAAACCGCATCCGCAGCCGGTGCTGACGGGGCCGAAACGCTTTCTGCCGCCGCCAACGCGGCCGAAGGCGGCCTGGCCGGCACGGAGCCGCTCATTGCGCGTAAAGGACGGGCCAGTTACCTCGGCGAACGCAGCGCCGGGCATTTGGACCCCGGCGCGGCGTCCACCACTCTGATCCTCCAGGCAGCCGCCCGGGCGGCGGGGGAACAGGCATGAAGGTAGGTCTGGTGCTCGTCTCCCACAGCGACAAGCTGGCGGAGGGTCTGGCCGAACTGGCCGGGCAGATGGCCCCCGATGTTGCGATCATCGCCGCCGGCGGCACGGACGACGGCGGAATCGGAACCAGCCTGGAGAAAATCCAGTCCGGGATAGCCCAGGCTGACGGCGGCGCCGGGGTCGCGCTCCTCGCGGACCTCGGTTCGGCCGTGATGACGGCGGAGATGGCACTGGAGTTCCTGGACCCCGGCCAGCGGGAGAAGGTCCGACTGGCGGACGCGCCGCTTGTTGAGGGTGCCGTTGCCGCCGCCGTCGCCGCCCAGACGGGACAGGACCTGGCCGCCGTGGTCCGCGACGCGGAAGCGGTGACCGCCACCATGGGCGGCTCAGCTTCCTCCGCTTCTGCCCCAGCCGCGGACGCCGGTACGGTTCCGGAAGCGGGTGACACCTTGGATGACATCGACCAGGACGACGACGGCGTGCACGAGGCCTCCTGGGAGCTCATCAACCCCATGGGGCTGCACGCCCGGCCGGCCGCCGCCGTGGCGCAGGCGATGGCGGACCTGGATGCAGACATCACCATCAACGGGGTGGACGGAAAATCGGTCATGATGCTCATGACGCTGGGGCTCAAAGCGGGAGACACACTGACCGTCTCCGCACACGGACCGGACGCCGCGCGCGCCGTGGAGATGCTGGGGCTGGAAGTCCGCAACGGTTTCGGGGAAATCTAATCCCGGCTGCGGCCGGAGCCGGCTAGGCGGGAAGGCACACTCCGGCGCCCGCAGCCTGTGCAAGACCGTCACGCAGCAGTCCTTCGAGTGCCCGTTCCAGCTGCTCCTGCGGGGCAGCGAGGGCGTGCAGGGCAGCCAGCGGCGCCAGCGCGGCGTCGGCCTCCGGAGCCACCAGGTCAACCGGACCGGTCAGCAGCAGTTCACGCAGCACCGGTCCGTCCGCCTGGCGCAGCACGGCCATCATGGCGCCGCGCACCTGCCGGTCCGTTCCGTGCCAGGCCTGCCCCTTGGGCACGTAGTGCGGCTCCGGCCGTCCGGCGGCAACCCAGGCGCAGTCCGCCAGCACGGGACATTCACCACAGCGCGGAGTGCGTGCCGTGCAGACGAGCGCTCCCAGTTCCATGACCGAGGCGTTCCAGGCGACGGATTCGGCGTCATCTGCCGGCAGCAGGGACACGGCCAGCTTTTTCTCTGCGGCCGTCAGGGACTGCGACGGCAGCGCATCGCCTGTCACCAAACGGGCGTGGACCCTGCGGATGTTGGTGTCCACCACGGTTTCCCGGCGCCCGAACGCAAAGGACGCGACGGCGGCCGCGGTGTAGTCACCTACGCCCGGCAGCTCAAGCAGAGCGGCGTGCGTGTCCGGGACCTTCCCGCCGTGGCTGGCGGTGATTTCCACGGCGGCGGCGTGCAGGCGCAGCGCCCGGCGCGGATAGCCCAGCCGGCCCCAGGCCCGGACTGCCTCCCCGCTGGGTTCGGCAGCCAGGTCGGCGGGTTCGGGCCAGCGCTGCATCCACTCGTGCCAGACCGGCAGGACCCGTACCACCGGGGTCTGCTGAAGCATCACTTCGCTGACCAGGATGCCCCAGGGGGAGCAGTCCGCGTGCCGCCAGGGCAGGTCGCGGGCCTGCTCGGAGAACCAGGAAATGATGCGGCCATGCAGCGCCCGCGTGTGCTCCGGTTCCATGCCACTCCCTCGGTATTGACCAGCAATACTCTACTGACCGGCGTGGTGTCCGCCGTAATCCCTGCCCGGGTTCATAGCCTTAACCCATGGCGGCAACAGGACCCCGGCCCGGCACGGGCCGGAAAACGGGGCAGAAAACAGCGGGAGGTTCCGGGCGCAGGCCCGTAAACACCCGTACCCGCCCGAGCGAGGCCGTCTATCGCCGCCGCAGGCTGGTCCTGTCCGTGCTCGCGCTGCTGGTCACCGGAGCCCTGGTCTGGGCAGGCGTGGTGGTCGCAGGTGCACTCTCCGGCGGCCGGGACGCCGGCGCCTCGGAACCGTTCCAGACGGCGCCGACAGCTGCTCCCGCACCCTCCTCCACAGGTGCGGATGAGACGGACAAAGGCAACCCGGAAACCGCCGACGGCGAGCCGTCGGCAAAGGCAGACGAGGGCACCTGCCCGCCCGCTGCAGTGAAGGTCGAAGCCGCGACGGACGCTGCTGCCTACCCCGCAGGCGCGAATCCGCTGCTGACCCTCTCGGTCACCAACACCGGCACGGAACCATGCAAAATCAACGTGGGCACTACGCAAATGGAGTTTGTGGTTACCTCCGGCTCGGACCGGATCTTCTCCTCAGCTGACTGCCAGGACGGCGCGGAAGATCTGCTGAAGGAATTTGAGCCGGGCGCCACGGAGAAAGCCAACTTCACCTGGGAACGGCTCCGCTCAGCTCCCGGCTGCGCTGCGGTAGCCAGCAATCCGAACCCCGGCTGGTATGTCTTTACTGCGCGGCTGGGAGAAACCACGAGTGAAAAGGCCGTCTTCCAGCTGGATTAGCCCCGCGCCTTCGCTGGGTTCAGGAAGGCCCAGGAAGCTGCAGGAGTGGCTACATAAACCGGTCGAGCAGGCTGGTCTCAGCGATGCGGGACAGGCCTTCGCGCACCGTACGGGCACGCTGCTCACCAATGCCGTCCACCTGCATCAGGTCTTCAATGTTCGCTGCCATGAGGTTCTGCAGACCGCCGAAGTGATCCACCAGGCGATTGGACACGGCCGGCGGAACGCTCTTGATGTTGCTCAGCAGGCGGTAGCCGCGCGGCTGCACCACGGCTTCGAGGGAATCCTGGCCGGGCTGGAAACCGACGACCGCAGCGATCTTGCCCAAATCCACCATGTCGGAAGAGCTCAGGCCCTGCAGGGTGGCAACCTGTTCGTCAACGTTGCCCTGGGTTCCGCCAATGTCCGCGTAGTCCCGGACGATCATTTCGCTGCCCGGGCCCAGCCCTGTGGTCAGCTCTTCCAGCTGCAGCGAGAGCAGGCGGCCGTCGACCCCGAGTTCCAGTACGTACTGGGAGATTTCCTCGGAGATCCGGCGCACCATTTCCTGGCGCTGCAGCGTAACAGCCACATCCCGGACGGTGACCATCGCTTCGATTTCAAGGGCGGACAGCGAATTGGTGACCTGGTCCAGGCGGGTGCGGTAGCGCTCCAGCGTGGCAAGTGCCTGGTTGGCGCGGGCCAGCACCGGTTCGGAGCCTTCCAGGACGTGGCGCAGGCCGCCGACGTAAAGCTGGATGATCTGCATCGACTGGCTGACGGAGATCACCGGAAAGCCGGTCTGGATGGCGACGCGCTCGGCGGTGCGGTGGCGGGTACCGGATTCGTGCGTTTCGATGGTGTGGTCCGGGACCAGCTGCACAGCGGCGCGGAGGATGTTGGCCCCGTCCTTGTCGCAGACGATCGCCCCGTCCATTTTGGCCAGCTCACGCAGGCGGGTGGAAGAGAACTCAATGCCGATGTCGAACCCGCCGGAGCAGATGGAGTCCACCGTCCGGTCGAAGCCCAGGACAATCAGCGCGCCGGTACGGCCGCGGAGGATACGTTCCAGGCCGTCGCGCAGAGCCGTTCCTGGGGCAACCCTGGCAAGGGTCGCCTTGAGCGCGTCCTCGGGCGTGCGAGGCATGGTCACTTCCTTCCGGCCACTCCGGCCCACGGGGCGTTCTGGGCGTGGATATGCGCAGACACTTCCCCATAGTAGTGCGCAAGGTGCACCCGTCTGCCACTTCGGTCCCCGGAGTATGACAGCACCGGACACGGAACGGGGCCCGGCGCGCCCTAGAAGAGCAGTTCGAGGGCCTCGGACAGGGTGGAGACCTCCCGCACCTTGAACCCGGCGGGCACCTGCCCCGGACCGTTGGGAGACGCCGGAACCACTGCGTGGCTGAAGCCCAGCCGCTCAGCTTCCTGGACCCGGCGGGCGATTCCCGGGATGGGGCGCACCTCTCCGGCCAGTCCGACTTCTCCGAACGCAATCAGCCGCGCCGGCAGGGGCTTGTTCATCTTCGCGGAGGCGACGGCCAGGGCAACCGCAAGGTCAGTAGCCGGTTCGGTCAGCTTCACCCCGCCCACAGTTGCCACGTAGCTGTCATCCTTGGCGAGGTTCATGGACGCCCGCTGCTGCAGCACAGCCAGGAGCATTGCCACCCGCGATGAATCCAGCCCGCTGGTGGCCCGCCGGGCCTGTGCGTTGCCGGTCTCTGCCAGCAGTGCCTGGACCTCAGCGACCAGGGGCCGCCGGCCCTCCAGTGTGACCGTGATGCAGGTGCCGGAGACGGGTTCCTTGGTGCGGGAGACAAACAGGCCGCTGGGATCGGCCAGCCCTTCAATGCCGTCCTCCGTCAGGTCGAAACAACCTACCTCGTCCGTGGGGCCGTAGCGGTTCTTGACCGCCCGGACCAGCCGCAGCCGGGAGTGCCTGTCACCGTCAAACTGGCACACAACGTCCACCAGGTGCTCCAGCAGCCGGGGTCCTGCGATCGATCCGTCCTTGGTGACGTGGCCAACCAGGAGGGTGGTCATGTTCCGGGTCTTGGCAGCGTTGATGAGCGACGCCGCTACTTCCCGGACCTGGCTGACGCCGCCGGCGCTGCCGTCAACGGCAGAGCTGCTGAGCGTCTGCACCGAATCCACGATCAGCAGGGCCGGCTTGACCTGCTCCACCTGGCCCAGGGCCTGGCCCAGATCCGTTTCGGCACTGAGGTACAGACTGGAGGAGAGGGCGCCGATTCGTTCTGCGCGCAGTTTCACCTGAGCGGTTGATTCCTCACCGGTGACATAGAGGACGTCCCGGCCCTGCCCTGCCACGCGGGCGGCGACGTCCAGCAGGAGGGTGGACTTGCCCACGCCCGGTTCGCCGGCGAGCAGGATCACGGCGCCGGGAACCAATCCGCCGCCCAGCACCCGGTCCAGTTCGCCCACACCGGTGGGCTGGTAGGCAGCGGTGGTGGCATCGACGTCGGCGATCAGCTGCGCGGGACGCGCCACCACGGCTGCCGGCGTAGTGCGGGCGATGACTTCGCCCGCTTCCTCCACGGTGCCCCAGGCCTGGCATTCACCGCACCGGCCGACCCACTTAACGGCGGTCCAGCCGCATTCAGTGCAGCGGTAGTTGGCGGTTTTCGCCCGGGAAGTCTTTGTTGCCATGCCAACAGGCTATCTGCCGGCACTGACATCGCCGTTCAGTCCCGGAGCCGGCCGTTAGACCTCCGAAAGGTAGCCCGCCGCTTCCTCGTGGGTGAGCCCGGTGGCTTCCAGCAGATCCACCACCAGCGGCCGGAACAGCATCACCAGGGCATCTCCATAGAGGTCGGTTACGTCCAGCGACGCCGGATGCAGCCGGGAGGCGACGGCGGCCAGCTCGTTCCGGGCCTGGCGCAGGTGGCGTTCGCGGGTGGCCTGGGATTCGCCCCCGCCCAGCGCACGGGCCAGGATGTCCACGGCGTCGGCGGTGTCATTGATGACCTCCGAAACCTTGTCCACGGCCGAATCGGAGAGCGAGGCGTGGTTGATGACGGAGGTGGTCCGGCGCGCGAAGACCCGGCTGTTGCGGACCGCAAGGTCCAGGTAGCCAACGGAACCGCGCAGGTCTCCCAGTTCCGCCAGGTGCCTGCGGTAGGCCGGTGAGATGCGGGCAATCTCCCGGGCGTCGCGGATGCTGCGGGCCAGCAGGTCCAGCTGGGGCTGGGTGTTGCGGGCCCGGACCAGGGCGTGCCAGGCCAGCGTGGAGTCGCTGCGGGCCAGTGCGTCGGCAACCTGGCGCAGCACGGCGGAGAGTTCGCTGAGCAGTTCACGGATGTTGGATTTCGGTTCCCGGCGGGGATCCCGCGGAGCGAGCATCGTGACGACCAGGGCAAAGACGCCGCCCACAATTGCGTCGACGCTGCGGGTGAACACCCCGCCGTCCGGCGCGGGCAGCAGCACCACCAGCAGCGACTGCAGGCCCAGCTGGGTGGTGAAGATGACGCCGCGGTCCAGGAACCGTGCCAGCATCAGCGAGGCAAACAGGACGACGGCGGCCTGCCACAGTCCGTTGCCCAGTACATGCAGCAGCAGCTCGCCGATGGTGATGCCCAGTGTGCAGCCGATTCCAACCTCAAGCACCCGGCGGGTACGCGGTTCCCGGGAGAATCCAAGGGAGATCAGCGCGGCCGTCGCGGCGAAGAGCGGGCCTTCATGGCCCAGGACGTACTCTGCGAAGGCGTAGGCGCCCACCGCGCAGATGGTCATCTGCAGTGCGGGGTACACAGAGGCACCGCTGCGCTTGAGTCCGATCCGGAACCTGTTGCGCAGGAACCTGCTCGAGGCACTGAGACGGTCACGGGCTGGCATGGGAACAGTCTAGGGCGGCGGCGGTCCGGGAGCAGAAGGCACGGGGACTGTGACGTGTCCGGGGAAGATTCCTGTACTGCTTGGCCCCAGTTAACTTTTTGTTCACCTTGGCACGCCAGTCTTCATGTTGGGACGAACGAAAACGTCCCAGCGACAAGTCTCCCGGCGTTGACGCGCCGGATATACCACCCTTGAAAGGGAACACGATTGTGAAGGTATTCCGCATTGGCCGCACCGCGGCCGTCCTCTCGGTGGCAGCGCTGGCCCTGGCTGCCTGCGGCAGTGACAACGCCACAAACGCAGCCGCCGGCACCGAGGCTTCCGGCTCTGCCCTGACGGGAACACTCTCCGGCGCCGGCGCCAGCTCGCAGGCCTCGGCTATGGACGCCTGGATCGCAGGGTTCAGCGAAGCCAACCCGAACGCGTCCATCCAGTACTCCCCGGACGGTTCCGGAGCAGGCCGCGAGGCACTGCTGGCCGGCGGTGTGCAGTTCGCCGGTTCGGACGCCTACCTGAAGGACGAAGAAGTCCAGGCCTCCCTGGAAACCTGCGGCCCCGACGGCGTGCTGCACGTTCCCGCCTACATTTCCCCGATTGCCATCGCCTTCAACCTCGACGGCGTGGAGGAACTGAACCTCGACGCCGATACCGTCGCGGGAATCTTCCGCGGCGAGATAAGCACCTGGAACGATCCGGCGATCGTCTCCCAGAACGAGGGCACCGAGCTGCCGGACACCGCCATCACGGTGGTCCACCGCTCCGATGAATCCGGTACCACGGAGAACTTCACCGAATACCTCTCCGCCGCGGCGCCGCAGGTATGGACCACCGAAGCCAGCGGCGAATGGCCGGCCGAACTCGACGGCCAGGAGAACGCGCAGGGCACCTCCGGCGTCGTCTCCGCTGCCAGTTCCACCGACGGCGCGATCACCTATGCAGACGCTTCCGCGGTGGGCGCGATGGGAACTGTGGCAGTAAAGGTCGGCGAGGAGTACGTGGGCTACAGTGCCGACGCCGCTTCCAAGGCCGTCGAGGCTTCCACTCCGGTGACGGGTGAAGGCCGCCCCGGGCTGGACATGGCCATGGAACTGGCCCGCGACACCACCGAGTCCGGCGCCTACCCTGTGGTCTTGGTCTCCTATCACCTCTACTGCGCCAGCTACGAGGACCAGGCAACCGTTGACCTCATTCAGGCCTTCGGTTCCTACGTGGTCAGCGACGAGGGCCAGGCAGCAGCGAGCGAAGCCGCAGGTAATGCGCCGATGTCCGCCGCCCTGCAGGAGAAGGCGACTGAAGCAATCAAATCCATCAAGGCCGCTTCCTAACCGCAGGGAAACAGACAGATGCCCCCGCACAGCGCCACAAGCGCGGTGCGGGGGCATTTGCCGGGCCGGGGGCCAGCTTGAATCTGGCCCGGGATCAGTGAAAACTGGCGAGTGCGGTGTCTTGTCCACATCAAGCAAGTTGCCAACAAAGTTCGAAGGGTTGTGCAGTGTCAAGCAAGTCAATACAGGGCACCGGCGGTGCCGGGCGCGCGGGGGACAAAGTCTTCTCCGGCATCACACTGCTGGCGGGCTGTCTGATCCTTACCGTCCTCTTTGCGGTAGCTGCGTTCCTGCTCTGGCAGGCCCTTCCCACTTTCACCGCTTCCTCGGACGATATTTCCGGCGGCTCGGGCTTCCTGACCTACATCTTCCCGCTGGTGATCGGCACGGTGATCGCCGCGGCAATCGCACTGCTGATCGCCACTCCGGTGGGAATCGGCGTCGCACTCTTTATCTCCCACTACGCGCCCCGGCGGCTTGCGCAGGGCCTGGGCTACGTCGTCGACCTGCTGGCCGCCATCCCCTCCGTTGTCTACGGTGCCTGGGGCATGACGGTGCTGGCGCCGGCACTGGTGGGCCCGTACAACTGGCTGGCTGAGAACGCCGGCTGGTTCCCGCTCTTCACCGGTCCGGCGAGCCAGACCGGCAAGACCATGCTGACCGCGGGAATCGTGCTCTCCGTCATGGTGCTGCCGATCATCACCTCCCTGAGCCGGGAAATCTTCCTGCAGACTCCGAAGCTGCATGAGGAAGCGGCTCTGGCCATGGGCGCCACCCGCTGGGAAATGATCCGCATGGCCGTCTTCCCGTTCGCCCGCCCGGGCATCATCAGCGCCGTCATGCTGGGCCTGGGACGAGCCCTCGGCGAAACCATGGCAGTTGCCCTGGTGCTCTCCTCCGGCGGCCTGATTGCCTCCCTCATCCGGCCCGGCAACCAGACCATCGCCGCGGAAATCGCGCTGAACTTCCCCGAGGCCTACGGCCTGCGCCTCTCTGAGCTGATTGCCGCCGGCCTGGTGCTGTTCGTGATCACCCTGATTGTGAATGTTATTGCCCGCTGGATCATCAGCCGCCACAAAGAATTCTCGGGAGCAAACTGATGATTGAGACAACCTTGACCCGCTCCTCGTCGCTGACCAAGAACCAGCTGCCCGGCTGGGCGCTCTGGGCCACCTTTGCGGCCTCGATCGTCCTTGGCGCCGCGTTCTCGGCACTGCTGGGCTTCAGCGTGGCCACGTTCGCGATCTTCGCCGCCGTCCTCTTCGTGGCCGGCAGCACCATCGCCACCCGCGTCGTCGAAGGCAGCCGGCGGGCCACCGACCGGTTCGCCACCAACCTCATTTACGGCGCGTTCATCCTGGCCCTGGTGCCGCTGATCTCGGTGATCTTCACCGTCCTGGTCCGCGGAGTCCCCGGGCTGAGCGGTGACTTCCTGTTCACCTCCATGGGCGGCATGACCGGAACCGTGGACAACGACGCCGTGGCAAACGGCGGGCCGGTCCTCGGCGGCGCCTACCACGCAATCATGGGTACCCTGCTGATCACGCTCTGGGCCACGATCATCTCCGTGCCCATCGGCCTGCTCACCGCCGTCTACCTGGTGGAATACAGCAAGGGCGGTCCGCTGGCCCGGGCCATCACCTTCTTCGTGGATGTCATGACCGGCATCCCCTCGATCGTGGCCGGCCTCTTTGCCGCGGCGTTCTTCGGCCTGGTCTTCGGGCCGGGCACACGCACCGGCTTTGTTGCCGCCGTCGCGCTCTCCGTCCTGATGATCCCGGTGGTGGTGCGTTCCACCGAAGAGATGCTCAAGATCGTTCCCAATGAGCTGCGCGAAGCGTCCTACGCCCTGGGCGTGCGGAAGTGGCGGACCATCCTGAAGGTTGTGGTGCCCACAGCAATCTCCGGCATCGCCTCCGGCGTCACGCTCGCCATCGCCCGCGTGATCGGCGAAACCGCTCCGCTGCTGGTGACCGCCGGGTTCGTGAACACCATTAACCTCAACGTTTTTGCCGGCTGGATGGCTTCGCTGCCTACCTTCATCTACCGGCAGCTGATGAGCCCCACCTCACCCACCAACACCGATCCGAGCACCCAGCGTGCCTGGGCCGCGGCGCTGCTGCTGATCCTCATGGTGATGCTGCTGAACCTCGGCGCCCGGCTCGTTGCCCGCATCTTCGCGCCCAAGACCGGCCGCTGACCCCAGACCCCTCACCGCTCCGGCGGCGCGGGAGGACCCGTACGGGAACTCCCCAGGAAAAGAACAGAAGGAAGTAAATGTCCAAGCGAATCGACGTCAAGGACCTCAACGTCTACTACGGCGACTTTCTGGCGGTCGAAGACGTCAGCATCAAGATCGATGCGCGTTCGGTCACTGCGTTCATCGGCCCGTCCGGCTGCGGCAAGTCCACCTTCCTGCGCACCCTGAACCGCATGCACGAGGTGCTCCCCGGAGCCCGCGTCGAGGGTGAAGTGCTGCTGGACGGAGAGAACCTGTACGGTCCCGGCGTGGACCCCGTAACGGTCCGCAGCCACATCGGCATGGTCTTCCAGCGGCCGAACCCGTTCCCCACCATGTCCATCCGGGACAACGTGCTGGCCGGCGTGAAGCTGAACAACAAGCGGATTTCCCGCTCCGACGCCGATGACCTGGTGGAAAAGTCCCTCACCGGCGCCAACCTCTGGCGCGAGGTCAAGGACCGGCTGGACAAGCCCGGTTCCGGCCTCTCCGGCGGCCAGCAGCAGCGCCTGTGCATCGCCCGTGCGATCGCGGTGTCCCCGGAAGTGATCCTGATGGACGAGCCCTGCTCGGCGTTGGACCCCATCTCCACGCTGGCCATCGAGGACCTGATCGAGGAACTCAAGAGCGATTACACGGTTGTGATCGTCACGCACAACATGCAGCAGGCCGCCCGGGTCTCGGACAAGACGGCGTTCTTCAACATTGCCGGCACCGGCAAGCCGGGCAAGCTCATCGAGTACGACGACACAACTGTCATCTTCAACAACCCGACCGTGAAGGCCACCGAGGACTACGTCTCCGGCCGCTTCGGGTAACCCCGGTAAACCCGGGACCCCATCCCATCGAGAGGCCAGTTACGGCTCTTTTCAGCCCTGAGAAGAGCCGCAACTGGCC